>JBAUVX010000050.1:0-4764 GCA_049583465.1 Waddliaceae bacterium
TTTGAAGGTCTCATAACGCATTAACAATTCGCCCATGGGGTTAGTTGGCTGAAAAATATTTTTGACTAAATTCGGGTTTATGTATAACTGTTGATAGATAGTACTAAAAATTAAAGATGAGGTGAAAAATGAGTATTGATCCTGATGAGCTAAAATTTAGGAGGATAAAGAGTGAGCAACTAATTCATGAGATCCAGAATTACATGGAAGAACAAGATGCCTTGGAAAAAGAAAATGCAACAGGAAAAATAGGACATCGCGAAGTAAAACAAGGAGGATCTCCAAATGAAAAAATCAACAGAATTTTAAAAAAAACACTCGATTTACTAAAGGAATTATAGGCAGAAAATGAGTAACTCCTAACACTTACACCTTACTTGGCCGACCTCGCACGAACGGATAGACCGGAACTTATATCTCTTGTGATCGCTTGCGCGCTAGCCAAGCTGCGCTATACCCCGTGAACGGTTTTTATTCATGGGAAGAAGGAGATTCTCTTATTTGGGTCATCGTTCGTTGGTGAAGATCATGCATCACCCAAAGAGACCCGCAGGCAATAATCAAAAGAATCAAAAACATAAAAAGGAATATCAATGTTTCCCAGTAAGGACTTCCCTCTTCCCCTAGATGGAAGAAATATTTGAGCTGAAAAGCTGCTTGAATTAATGCTAGGCCGGAAATGATCAAGATCGTTGTCAAGGTCGAAAAAACCGAAGCCCAGACGACAAAAAAAGACAGAGAGGTCAGGACAAAACAGGCAAAAAATCCCTTGATGTAGGACTTTAAGCTTCCATGCCATGCTTTTTGCATCTCTTTTAAGCTAAGTTCTTCGCTCATCTAAACCACGCCCATCAAGTACACAAAAGTAAAGACAAAGATCCATATCAAGTCCAAAAAATGCCAGAAAAGGTTAAAAATAACAAGCCGCCTGAATGTGTCCACTGTCATCCCTTTAAAGGACAATTGAGCAATCATCACCCACGACCACAATAAGCCTGCTGCCACGTGAAGTCCATGTGTGCCGACAAGGGTAAAATACGAGGACAAAAACGCACTTTCCCTCCAACTATGCTCCTCCTCTACCAGAAGAGCAAATTCGTAGAGTTCGATGGAGAGGAAAGAAGCGCCTAATAAAAACGTAACGACTAACCAAGCACTGATACGGCCGACTCTCCCTTTCACAGCCTCTAACAAGGCAAAACCGCATGCGACGCTGCTCAAGAGAAGAACGGCAGTTTCTGCAAAGATAAGCCGAAGGCTGAAAAGATCATGGGAAGATGGACCGCCAAACGTATTCGGGTGAAGAACGGCATAGGTGACAAAGAGCACGGCAAACAAAATCGCGTCGGTCATGAGATAAACCCAAAAGCCAAAAAAGACCTTTGAGTAGGTATCCTGATGCGGATCCGGAATGCTCGTATCCGGATGTGCTTCGGGTGTAAAGTGTACCGTTAACTCTACCATGCCGTTTGATACCCTTGCCGGTTTATCTCTTCTATTGCTTTGATTTCCTCTGCTTTGATGAGTACATGCCGACTTGTCCTTGATAGCTGAATAATCACACAGGCAACAATTCCGATAAAGCTGAGAAGCACTAGCCACCACATGTGCCATGTCATGGTAAACCCAAAGGCAAAGCAGAACATGCCGATCACAAATCCCATGGAAGTGTTTGCGGGCAGATGGATATCTTCGTACTGAGGGCTTGATGGCTTATGATTGTCTGTTTTTTCGGCCCAAAGGGGATCTAGTTGATCGACAGTTGGAATGACAGCGAAATTGTAAACAGGAGGAGGGGATGATGTCGACCACTCCAGCGTTCTCCCATTCCAAGGATTTGGCCCGGCAAGATTGTTTTTCCTATTGTAAATACTCCAAAATAACCCGCCGAATTGAATCGAGGCTCCAATAAAAATAATCACCGCTCCAATTGCTGCAATGATAAATAGGGGATACCACCCTGTAGAGAGCTCATAGTGATCCAGACGTCTGGTAGCACCCATGAACCCTAGCATATAGAGCGGCATAAAGGCGAGAAGAAACCCCCCGAACCAACACCAGAAGGCATACCAATTGAGCTTTTCATCAATAAAAAAACCCGTGAATTTGGGGAACCAGTAAGTGAAGCCTGCAAAAAATCCAAACAGAACCCCCCCAATCACCATGCCGTGGAAATGGGCCACAAGAAATAGGCTATTGTGAACTTGAAAATTAACGGGAGGGGCTGAAAGGAGGATACCCGTCATTCCGCCGATACTAAAATTGAGGACAAAGGCAAAAAACCAAAGCATTGGCGAGGTAAAATGAACCCGTCCACGAAATTTAGTGAAGAGCCAATTAAAGATTTTCACACCGGTGGGAATGGCAATGAGCACCGTCATCATCGCAAAAAAGGAATTCACAAAGGGGCTTGCCCCCATGGTAAAAAAGTGATGAAGCCAAACTAAAAATGAAAGGACAGAAATGACGATCATTGCCCAAACCATTGAGGCATAACCAAACAGCCTTTTTTCTGAGAAAGTGGGCACAACTTCCGAAAAGATTCCGAAGGCGGGCAAAATCAAGATATAAACTTCCGGATGCCCCCAGGCCCAAATGAGATTAACGTAAAGCATGAGGTTTCCCCCATGGGAAGCAGTAAAAAAATGTGTCCCAAGATAGCGGTCTAGAGAGAGCAATGCTATCGCAGCCGTTAGGATCGGGAAAGCAAAGACGACCATAGCAACGGTACACAGTGTACTCCAGACAAAAATCGGCATCTTCATCAACGTCATCCCCGGGCAACGCATTTTTAGGATCGTGACCAAAAAATTGATCCCGGAAAACGTGGATCCCAAGCCCGATATTTGGATCGCCCACACCCAGTAGTCGGTCCCTTCATTGGGGCTGTACTCAATACCGGATAGAGGGGGGTAAGCTAGCCAACCGGAAATCGAAAAATGCCCCATCCCCAGAGATGCCAAGATAAGCAGGGCACCGGCAGTAAAGAGCCAAAAGCTCAGGGCGTTCAAAAAGGGAAATGCAAGATCCCTAGCTCCTATTTGCAGAGGGACGATGAGATTCATGATTCCGAACATAAATCCCATCGCGACAAAGAAGATCATCGTCGATCCATGAGCAGAAAATACCTCTTGGAAGTGAGTCGATCCTAAAATGCCCGATGACTCGCCAACTCCTGTGGCTTGCTGCATACGCATCATCATCGCATCAGAAAAGCCTTTTAAGAACATGATAAGAACAACGACGATGTACATGACGCCGATTTTTTTATGATCGACAGTGGTGATCCACTCTCTCCATAGCCACCGCCATCGCCCAAGGTAAGTGATCACAGCAACGATGGCCAGGCCGCAGACCGCACCTCCAAAAAGGGCTAGGTTTTGAATCATGTCATGTTGAAAAGCTTCAAGCGTGAATTTCCCGAACATCCCTGCCTCGTTATTTTTCGGGTTTCGTGTATTTCATGATAATATCCTGAAATAGGTTTTTTTCCGTCAGCCGATAAAACTCAACAGGGTGATTTTCCGAAGGCTCGGCTAATTTTCTGTAACTTTCCTTATCGAGGCTCTTTGTCGATTGCCGGGCAGACTGCATCCAATTTTTGTAAGATTCCTCGGAGGAAGCTTTTGTCACAAAGGTCATTCCGGAAAAACCTTTTCCGCTGATTTGTGCAGAAGATCCCCTGAACTCTCCTTCGGCGTTTGCAATCAGGTGCAGCTCGGTCCTCATTCCAGGCATCGCATAGATCATTCCTGCAAGTCGAGGAATCCAAAGAGCATTCATTGGAGCATCCGCTGTGATATGGAAATGGACAGGGGTATCTTTGGGAATGTGGACATAATTGACGCTGGCAATGTTTTCTTCGGGATAAAGAAATAACCATTTCCACTGTAAAGCCACAACTTCGATGTCGATAGGTTCTTTTTCGGACTGAATGGGTCTATAAGGATCTAGTTCGTGAGTTTTGAACCATGTGATGACGCAAACAACGACGGTCATCACAAAGGGGACTCCCCACCAAAAAAATTCAGCAACTTTATGGTCTACTAGATGGGGATCATATGTTGATTTCTTGTTATCAGCTCTGTACCACCACGAAAAGATAAAGGTGAACAAATAGACAGGGATAACAAACACTAGCATGATGAGTTGAATCAAGAACAGAAGATTCCTCTCTTTTAAAGCGATCATCCCCTTGGGAAATAGAACGGGGATATATTTAGCGAAAAGATAAACTTCGAGAGGCTGCATGATAAGAGTAATCACGAGAATAATCCCTGAGAATAGGAGCCAGGCAAAGATAGGTTTTCTCGAATATTTCATGGGGTGTTCATGTTACTCCGGATTGAACCATGCCAAATTTTGATTAGTCAGTCAATAGGAGCTCTTCCGGACCTCTTGGAAAGCGATCACCCAAGGTTCTGCACCCTTTTACCATCATGCAGGAAGCCCTGTAGGGCGTCCTACTCTCTAAATCAATATCGTATTTGGTTATGATGTCGGGGTTCCCATTGGTGTTAAATTGTAAAGATGACGCCATGGGCGAATTGCAATTTTGGTTGCTAATGTGCAGACACTAGTTTCACTACTTGATAGTGTAAAACACAGAGGCACAGAGGACACAGAGAGAAAGGGAGGAACTGGTTAACTAGGCTCAAAATCCGTTTATAATTCGATGAACGCCATCAACCAATTTTTCTTCATGAAAGTTAATCAGTAATCCAACTCGTAAATTTAGAGTCTGAGCCTTATCAACAGGATGAA
>JBAUVX010000051.1:0-12939 GCA_049583465.1 Waddliaceae bacterium
ATGAGGCAAGTTGCAGAATTTCAGACAAAAGCTGCAATCAAAATTCAATCAGTAGATCTATTAATAAGGCAAGCAGTAGAATTTCAAACAGAAGCTGCAATCAAAATTCAATCAGTAGATCTATTAATAAGGCAAACAGAAACTCTATTAATGAGGCAAACAGTAGAAGTTCAAACAAAAGCTGCAATCAAAATTCAATCAGTAGATCTATTAATAAGGCAAGCGGCAGAAGTTCAGACAAAAGCTGTAATCAGAACTCAAGGAGTAAATCTATTAATGAGGCAAGTGGCAGAAGCTCAAACAGAAGCTGTAATCAGAACTCAAGGAGTAAATCTATTAATGAGGCAAGCAGCAGAAGCTCAAATGAAACAAGCAGCACCTCAAATAAGACCCGCAGAAGTTCAAGCAGCACCTCAAATAAGACCCGAAGAAGCTCAAGGAGAAGCCCAATCAATGGAGCCCGCAAAAGCTCAAGAACCCAAAGAGCAGGTAAGACAATCTCAAGGCATAGACAATAAACCGACTCTTTATGAACAGACAAAAAGGGCTGCCGAAATTGGAGACTTAGAGCTAGTATGCGACCTCTTAGAAAAAATCAAAGACCAAGACATGGAAGATCTATTGCATGAAGCAAAAGATCTATTGATAAAAATAGACAGCAAAGAGGACTTATTTAAAAGAATCGTGAAAAAATGTAATGCAAAACTTGTCCGGCACAAGCGAAAAGAAAACAGAGGTTCTGACGGTGAGCATTATGGTCCGGCCCATCAAACCCGTGATCGAAAAAATGAGCGCTTCGCTCCCTATTAGCAAAAAATTTGCCGGTAGAAAGGCAGCCGCGTAAATGAGTAAAATTTCTCAAGACATTCCCCTCTTAACTGTCACTCAACTGACACTTGCAATTAAGCACAACTTGGAACAGACTTTTCCCTCCATTTGGCTGCAAGGGGAGGTGAGCAACAGCAAACATCACACATCGGGTCATTTCTATTTTTCCTTAAAAGATGCCCGGGCACAGATTGCCGCCGTGATGTTTCGAGCGAGCGTTTCCACCCTAAAAAAGATTCCCAAAGATGGCGACCAAGTCATCGTCTATGGAAGCTTGAACGTCTATCCCCCTAGCGGGCGCTATCAGATCGTCGCTCAAGAATTGCGTTATGCCGGAGTGGGGGAACTATTGCTCAAACTCGAAGAATTAAAGCAAAAATTGCACAAAAAAGGGTGGTTTAGCAAGGCCCATAAAAAGCCGATCCCCACCTTTCCAAAGAGAATCGGAGTGGTGACAAGCCCCACAGGGGCAGCCATTCAAGACATTCTCAATATCCTGACCCGTCGAGCCGGAGGCTTCCATTTAATCCTCAATCCGGTGAGGGTCCAAGGCGATGGAGCAGCACAAGAGATCAGCCAAGCGATTCAACAATTCAACGCCTTTAACCTCGTGGATGTCATGATCGTTGGGCGAGGAGGGGGAAGTATAGAGGATCTTTGGCCTTTTAACGAGGAAAGTGTCGCCGAAGCCATCTTTCTAAGCAACATTCCCATCATTGCCGCAGTCGGCCACGAAACGGATCACTCCATCGCAGAATATGTCGCAGATCTGCGCGCTCCCACCCCTTCAGCTGCTGCAGAACTCGTCATCGCCGAAAAGAGCCAGCAACAACAACGATTAGTACATATCCGCAAGCATCTCCAGCGAACGTTAGGCCATTTGCTGAAGTATAATCGAGAGCGGCTCAAAGGAATGATGAAACAACCGATTCTGCTCTCTCCCTACCCCCTCCTTGGGGGATGGATGCAAAAGTTAGATGACATCAAGCAGCGGCTGATCTATGGAACCCGACAGCACCTGCAGAAAAAGAGAATGATCTTGGAAACCAAACGGCACCGCCTAGCATCCTATCAGCCAAACCGACAGGTGCAGCATCTTCGCCAACGACTGTTTTCTCTCTCAAAACAGCTGGACACCGAACAAAGACGTCAATTGGCCTGGAAAAAAGAACGTCTTCGGCATCTTTTTTCCTCGCTAACCGCCGTCGATCCTAAACATTTACTTGCTACCGGATACAGTATTCTCTTTTCCGAAATGGATCGTTCGGTTATAACTTCAGTGAAGATGGTGAAGCAAAACCAAGCTTTGCGGGTCATGTTATCCGATGGCGATGCAGTAACAATAGTCAACGAGATTTACCCTCGTGAACGAGCCCCAAAAGAAAAAGAAGGAACTCAGCTTTGAAGAGGCGTTTGCACGACTAGAAGACATTCTAGAGCAAATGAACTCAGGAGCCGTAGGCCTTGACGAGTCATTAAAGCTGTACGAAGAAGCAGACCAATATATCCGCGCTTGCAGCAAACAACTTAACGAAGCCGAGCGAAAAATTGAAATCCTGATCAAAAATCGAGAAGGGGAACTGGCGCTCGGCGAAGATCAGCAACCTCTCACTCAAGAGTTCTCTCCAAATGCCGAACAATAAGCGGAAGGGAAGCGAGCATCATGACAGAACACATTCTTCCCGCCATTCAATCTCCTCGACACCTCGACAATCTCTCCTTAGACGACCTCCATCTATTAGCAAGTGAAATCCGGCAGCGCATCATTGACGTCCTTTCCGTCAATGGAGGTCATCTTGCTTCCAATCTGGGGGCTGTGGAATTGACTATCGCCCTCCACAGAGTGTTTGAATCTCCCCAAGATAAGTTCATTTGGGATGTCAGTCATCAAACGTATACACACAAACTCCTAACGGGGCGGCAAGACCGCTTTCACACGATCCGTCAATTTAGAGGATTGTGCGGTTTTTCCCATCCAAAAGAATCGGTTCATGACCATTTTCATGCCGGACATGCAGGGACGGCTCTTTCTCTTGCTCTAGGAGTGGCAAAAAACCGCGATCTGACCCAACGCCAAGAGTATGTGATTCCCATTATCGGCGATGCAACGTTGACTTGCGGCATGTCATTAGAGGCCCTCAATAATATACCGCGAAAGTTAAAACGATTCGTTGTTGTCCTCAATGACAATGCCATGTCGATTTCAGAAAATGTCGGTGCCATTTCGCAAATCCTCAGCAGAATGTTGAGCAATCCCACAACGCATAAGTTCTATCAAGAAATCGACACGCTCGTCTCAAAAATTCCCAGCTTGGGAACCCTCCTGTCAAAGCAAGGAAAAAAAATTACCGAGTCCCTAAAAAACCTTTTCAGTCCGGCTGCCTTCTTCGAACAATATGGTTTATCTTATATCGGCCCGATTGACGGCCACGATATCAAAAAACTCATCGATGTTTTTGAAGGGATTAAAGACTCCAACTGGCCGGTCCTTGTACATGTGCTGACCAAAAAGGGACAAGGGATGAAGACAGCCATCAATAACCCCATTACCTATCACGGCGTCAAACCTTTTGATCGCGATACGGGGAAATTGCTTCCTTCTGCCTCCACAAAACCCACCTTTCCAAAAATCTTTGGCAAACATCTTCTCAAAATGGCCGAAAAAGATCCTAGCGTGGTCGCCATCACTCCTGCAATGTCTGCAGGCTCTCAATTGGAAGCGTTCATGAATCGGTTTCCGGAAAGGTGCTTTGATGTGGGGATTGCGGAGTCTCATTCCATCACATTCAGCGGGGGAATCGCTTACGGCGGCAAGATGAAAGTGGTCGTAGCTATCTATTCTACCTTCTTGCAAAGGGCTTTTGATAACCTTTTTCACGATGTGTGCATTCAAGACTTACCCGTTCTATTTTGTCTTGATCGAGGGGGAATCTCAGGTCCGGACGGCATCACGCACCATGGAATTTACGACATCTCCTTTTTGAATGCGATGCCAAATATGATCATTAGCCAACCGCGGAATGGAAAGGTTCTCAAAGAACTCCTCGAATCGGCTTTCTCCTGGGGACGACCGGCGGCGATCCGCTATCCTAATATGGTGACTGAAGAGGGAAAAGGTCCTCTGCAATTTCGCAAACCCGGGAAGGGAGAAATTCTTGCTGAAGGGAAAGATGTGTTGTTGATTGCCCTTGGACATATGAATACTGTGGCTCTCAAAGTGCGCGAACTCCTTGAAGAAGAAGGAGTGACTGCAACTGTCATGGATCCCGTTTTTGTCAAACCGCTCGATTCAGAGCTTCTGTGCACACAACTACTTACCCATCATCGTATTGTGACTCTGGAAGAGCACTCGGTTGTTTCCGGAATGGGGGCGATCATCAATCATTTTTTACTGTCACGTGGATTTAACCAACTGCAGGTGATGAACTTGGGAATACCCGAAACCTTCCTCGACCAGGGAAGCTATCAGGATTTAATGAATGAAATCGAACTAACACCGGAAAAAATTGCCCCGCGAATTCTCCAATACTTTTCTTTAAGCTGTACAAAACAAGGCGTTTAATGATGATTTTTATTTATCGTAATATTCTCAAGCGGAGTTCCATGAATATTGCTATTGGCATCCGGGAGTTTCTGTCCAATCACGAGATAAAAGTTGTTGCAGAGGATAAAGAGGAAAAAGCCCTTGGAACCATTCCCCTATCTGACGTTGACCCTAAAGACATTGAATTTTCTATCGCTCTTGGCGGAGATGGAACAATTCTTCGATTAGTCCACAATCATCCGGAAATCGGAGCTCCTATTGTCGGAGTCAATTTAGGAAGCTTGGGCTTCATGGCCGATATCCCCATTACGGATATTTATCCTTGCTTAGAGGACCTTCTTCGTAAAAACTATACTGTGCAGGAACGCTTAATGATGCAGGGAGAAACCATTCAAAATGAGTCCTGTTTTGCTGTCAATGAAATTGCTTTCCACCGTGCAAACAATGCAACTCTTGTCGATTTGGTCATCCATGTCGACGGCAACTATCTCAATACCTTTGCAGCAGATGGAGTCATCTTTTCGACACCATGCGGCTCTACCGCTTATTCTCTCGCTGCCGGAGGTCCCATCTTAACTCCCGATCTTGAAGCGTTTGTGTTAACTCCTATCAGCCCCCACACCATCTCCAACCGTCCAATTGTCTTAATGCCTAAACATGAAATTGGGATTCAATACATTAGCGAACTCAACCCGATTGAAATTGCTTGCGATGGACATACAATGCATCATTTAGCCAACGGCGAAGTCTTTTACATTCGAAAATCCGACCGAACATTTCGCCTTGTCAATCTTCCCCATCACGATTTTTTTTCAACGTTGCGAACTAAGCTCGGTTGGGTAGGAAAAATCAGAGCATGATCGGCAGCCTCGCAAAAAATTGCGCAAAAGAAGATCCAACCAATGAAGAAATCTGAACAAATAGCAATTTACGGATAGGTTCATGGATCAATTTGAAGGTTTGGTTTTGTACTCGTTCCCGATATTGTTGAATGGGAATGATTCCAATTCTTCATTTACGATGTGCATGACTTGTCTTGAGCCACGCCCGACAAGAAATAGAACTTTTTCTAATGATCTCTTTCACAGAACCTTACGCAGGACACGGAAAAAAATTGAAAAAAAAATAAAAAATATACTGGAACAATTTTCAGTTTATTCGTATCTACTAAAGTTAAAGCCTTTTTTCATGAATTACCAATCATCTTAGGTATGGAAGTTTTGAAGGAATGGCGAAGGAGAAAAATTTTGAAATCAAAAAACACTACAATACCCAAACAACCAAACAAATAGGAGTGTTGTCATGAAAACCCTACTATCATCAATGGCCGCTGTTTTAGCGACTGCATTCGTCTTGACAAGTTGCTGCTGCGACTCTTGTTGCGATCCATGCTATGATCCATGCTGTGCCCCTTGCGCACCTTCATGTTGTCCTAGACCATGCCCACCACAACCATGTTGTCCGGCACCTTGTTGTCCATCACCTTGTGCACCATGTCCAACCGCTTGCCCATCTAACGCCTGCTACTAACAGTCGTTAGTAAGGTAAGTCACCGGACTTGTGGACGTAAGGGGGATGATAATCCCCCTTATCCATACAAAAAAAAGAAATCGGCAGAAAATATGAGACGCCGCAGAGTGTTAAAAAATTTTTTTAGAGAAGAAAAGACTGCAAGGCATCATCAACTGCTCACTGTAGGAGTTTCTTCTCTTGAAAGAATTACCTTGCTAAATGGAGAACGGTGAAGCAACAAACACTGTCTGTGATCTAGCAAAACCAAAATGACTTTAAATGAAAAGGAGACGTTTAAATGAGAAAACAACTAGGAATCGTTACCTCGTTGCTTTTTTTGGGGGTTTCCACAATTTTTTGGACCGGATGCCATCATCGCGAACATTTTGATCCATGCTACCCATGCGAGCAAATTGCCCCCGAGAAACAGGTATCACCCGATCCATGTTATGAACCCCTTTGCAAGCCCCTAACCCGATGTTGCTATCCCAGCACCAACCAACTTTGCTGTGTTGACGGCATCACTGTTAGAGCAAGGAATCCAAAACTGTGCATGTTAGGAGAGCAGTACTCTCTTGATTTTGAAGTGCAGGCATGCGACGATGTATGCGATGCTGTTATGACGGCGTATTTACCCGACGGCGTAACGTACTTAAGAAGCGAGCCTCAGGCTAAAGAAGAAGGCCAAAAACTGACTTGGGATTTTGGCTGCTTGAGGAAGGGAGAATGCAGACCGGCAAAAGTGTTTCTTGAATGCGAATGCGAAGGAGAACTTTGCGCTTGCTTTAGTGCAACAGCAACACCTGTCAGATTCTGTTCATTGCTTTGTGCCAAACCACTGTTGACTTGTCAAAAGTGCGGCCCCGAGGAAGTGTGTCCCGGCGAGGGTGTCAATTATACAATCACAGTGACAAATAGGGGAAGCTGTGCAGCCGAGGATGTGTGCTTGACAGACAATGTTCCCGAAGGCTTGGAACATAGCAGTGGTCTAAGGGCACTGGTTTATAAGCTTGGATCCATTCAACCTTGTGAATCAAAAAGGGTGAACATCTGCTTCCAAGCCTGTAAAAGAGGAGACGTCTGTAACACCGCGGTTGTTTCTTCCTGTAATGCCGACTCGACATCTTGCCAGTGGTGTACAAAGATTCGTGCTATTTCTTGCGAAGCTGTCAAGGTTGGACCGAAAGAACAGCAAATAGGGAAAAATGCCGATTACCAAATCACAGTGACAAATACCGGGGACAAGACGTTAACCGATGTTTCGGTCATTGACTGTTCATCGACGGCGATGACAATCATCTCTGCTAACGGAGCCATGATCAATGGCAACCAGGCCGTTTGGAGAATTCGAGAGTTAAAGCCGGGTGAAAAAGTATCGTTTACCACGACTTTAACCACCTGCACCGCGGGGTGCTTTACAAATAGGGTCACCGTGACCAGCAACGAGGGCTGCAATTGCTGCGATGATTTCATCACCCGATGGAAAGGCCGTCCGGCTCTTAGTGTCTGCATCTGCGACACAGAAGATCCTATCTGTATTGGAGATTCCACAAGTTACTGGGTGACAGTGGTGAATCAGGGTTCAGAGCCGGATGATGATGTAAGGGTCGTTATCCGCTTCCCATCGGAAATTGTTCCGCTGAGTGCAACCGGAGACACTCCGGGATCAGTAAGCGGCAACACTGTCACATTCGCGCCCTATGATAACCTTGGCCCTCGCCAGACGGTGAAGTATCGCGTGGATGCAAAAGCTTCCGACAAGGGAGAGGGACGGGTGATGTGTGAAGTCACATCTAACTCGATTCAATCACCCATTGTACAACAGGAAAGCACAATCATCCAATAAAGGCACCGGAGCATCTGCCTTTAATCTAACAGCGAACCATGCATGCTAACCCATGCATGGTTTATTTTTTGGTCCTATTCAGCTTGGCAATAGAAGAGCTGCCGATCTCCATTTTTCTTCCAAGGGTGCCCTTCATAATCATTCCAGACCTGAATCACTCGCAAGCGATGGTGTGAGAGCATCTCTTCAATGGTTTTTCGACAGTAAAGTTTCACCTTTTCTCGGTAGGTACGACCCGGGAAAATCATAGTCTTAATGATCCTATCTCCCTCAATGTTTTTGTGGATCTCTACCGTCTCATCGGCGATTTGACGTTCTTCATAAGGAATGAGACCCCGTTTGACTTCACTAGGATGAAGATAATCAAAAAAAAATTTCCCGCCCTTCGATAAATACTGACGCACGGCGCAAAAAACATTAGCATTATCAGCGTCGCAAGTATAATACCCAAAGGAAGTAAAGATATTGATGACAAGATCGAAAGGGCCAATAGCTTTTATCTCTTCGATAGGACCCAATTCAAACTGAATAGATAGAGCGGGGTTTTGTTTGAGTTGTTCTCTCGCCTTTCCGATCAGATAGGAAGAAAGGTCAATCCCTACGACTTCGTATCCTCTGTTTGCAAAAGCAAAACAATGACGGCCCATTCCACAGCCTAAATCCAAAACACGCGCATTCTTTTTTACCTTTAAAGATCGAATGATAAAATCCACCTGCTTCTCGGCTTCTTCGGGATCTCTATGCGCATAAAACTTTTCGTAGTCTTCATTAAACCATTTAAGATACCAAGGCATTCCTTTTTTTCTCATCGTTTCTACCGAAAAACTACACGTTATGTTAATCTTCCCATTCAGAATACGGCATTGAACCATGCCAAGAATAAGTCAATGGGGATTTTTTTTCATGGATAATGAAGGGAAAGGGCGAGTAACCGTCAAAATCTTTGTCGGATTTTTGCTGAAGGTAGATCTTGGACGGCAATTAGATCAAAGCCATGCATGGAAGCAAGACGCAATCGATCCGCATCGGGCAGAAAAGGCTCTGACTAAAGTGCATTATAAAAAAAAGGAGTACATCGGGCAATACCACGACTATCCGATGCTCACGGTCAAAGACCTCCGACAAGAGGCACAGAGGATTTGTCAATCTTTACAAGGTTATTGTCCCGAGTATCGTGCGGAGCCGCTCTCTATAAACGTATTTCCTCAACTTTTTATCTTTTAGCTTTTAAGGGATGCGGCAAATGAATCACATTTTTCAACAGATTTTCTTCACGTTGGTTCTAACCTTCTCTTCGCTCCCTTCTTCCGAGCTTTCCCGGGTTCTGTACCTCATGCAATCGGGCAATCTTTCCCTCTCCTTACAGCTCTATCGCGAGTATGTCAATGAAACCGGTGAGCATGACCTTGAGACAATTCAAAGAATAGGACTCATGTTTTTAGACCGAGGAAGGAAAAGCAACGATCCGGAGATACAGCTGCTCACCCTCTTTGGAGCAGGAATCTCCCTCAACGAAGAGGCGCAATATATTTTGGAAGACTCCATTCAAAGCGGCCATCCACAACTGCAGCTCATTGCACTGAATTTTTTAGCCCGGTTTCATAACGACAGCGCCATAGAGATCCTCAATAGAGCCATGACCTCGCCCTTTCTCCCCATTCGCCTCGAAGCTGCCTATCAGCTCGCAATACAAAAACACCCAAAAGCTGTCGGGCAAATTGAATCGCTAATGCAAAAGGTACCCTCAGAAATTCATTCTCTTTTTCCTCAGCTCTTTGCTATTGCAGGCGACGCTTCTGCGATCAAAGCCTTGCAGCGCCTCATGGCTCATCCAAAGGAAGAGGTGCGCATCGAAGCCATTTTAAGTGCAGCAAAGCATGGCCGAGATGATCTGTTGCCCGATATTCGCCGGCTTTCCACCCACCATACCATTGCACAACAAGAAGCCTGCGCCGCAGCTCTTGGCCTCTTTCAAGATGAGTACTCTTTTTCCCGTTTGCAACAATTTGCCGGCTCCCCTGCCCTATCTGTACGTCTAGCTGCCCTGGAAGCATTATTTCTGTTAGGGCGGGAAAACATCCGCCAGGAGATCGAAACAATCGCAAAAGACGGCAATCTTTTTGCGATTGCCATTCTTGGAAACATTCCCGGAAGTGAAATTCTCCTTAGATCGCTCGCAAAAAGTCAACCTCTTTCTGTCAGAGTCAATGCAGCGTTAGCCCTTCTCGAACTCGGAGACCCCAGCTGTTTGCCTGCGCTCTATGATGTTTTACTTATTGATTCGAGAGATTTAGCATTCATGAAAATCCACTCCTTTGGACAAGCGCTAGAAGCCATAAAAGTCATTCCCTCAGCGCGGCAAAACTTAGAAGACAACTCCATTGCCGGGGATTTGTCTTTACATTTCCGCGAAGCCGTGCTTGAGAAAACACTAGCTCTTCCGGAAAAAGCGTTTCTTGCTCTTGCCCGCACCCTTTTTGACAAGCAGCAAGCGGACCTCATTCCTCTCCTCTCACGCTTGCTAGAAACCCTGCAATCTAAAGATGCTATTGCTTTATTGATGGAACGCCGCGACCAAGTCGGCGCTCCCTTGGTGAGAAATTGCTGCAACCTGGCTCTTTACCGGCTTAAAGAACCCGGTCCCTACCGAGAGGCTCTGCAACGATGGCTGAGCTCGCAACAAGATGTTGACCTCATTCAATTTCGACCCTTTATCCCTTCGGATAGGCGTGATCTTGACATCCCTCATTACCAGCTTACCCCTCAAGACACCTCTCTTCTTTTGGTGGAGGCGTTTGAATCTCTGGTTCAAACACAGGATCAAGAAGGAATTAATCTCCTTTTAGAAGCGATCCACCATGGCAACGAAAAAAATCGCTATGCTTTGGCGGGATTGTTAATGCGTGCCGCTCATTGAGAAGATGACATGACCCGTTGCTTTGCTTGCTTTCTTTTTTTCTTTTTCATCTCTCACTGTCCGGCTTCTCTCACCGTGGATCTTAGAGAGCCAACTTACTCGGAAGGCATTCTCACAACAGAAAAAGGGGGAGTAGTCACCGGTCTCGATCTCCGCATTCAAGCAAGAAAGATCGTCTACACGCGCAAAAAAGTCGATGAAGAGATGGTGCTGACCATAGAAGCGGAGGGTGATCTTATCGTCGAATTTGGCGACTACCTTTTCATAGGGAGAAAGATCTTTTATGACATTCAAAAGAGAAAAGGCATCCTCTATGATGGGCATACGGCATTTCCTCCTTGGTATTTTGGGGGAAGTGAAATTTATCTATGCACTGACGGAAGTTATGTCATTCATAATGGCTACGCCACGACATCGGAAACTGATCACAAGCACTGGCAAATCGAAGCAGAATTTACCCGTTTAAGCAGCGATCGCTACCTTAGCGCTCGCAATGTGCAATTTCGTTTTTTTTCCCTCCCTCTTTTTTGGTTGCCCTCCTTTCGCATCAATCTCGACTCCATTTTGGACTCTCCATTTCGCTATACTCTCCGATTTGGGGGAAGCCAAGGGCCTCGAATTGGCTTGCGTTATGAGATTTTTTCATGGAATCGATGGAAAGCCCATCTCCAACTGGACTGGCGGCAGAGGCGAGGACTGGGAGGGGGCTTGGAAATACGGTATCACTCTCCCGACCATTACAACTATTTCCACTCAATTAATTACGTTGCCAAAGATACAACGAGGTTCAATCAAAAAGGGCTGACAAGGTATCGTTTCTTTGGCCATTTCTGCAAACAATTCGACAATAACAGGAGCTTCATCCGTCTCAGCTACGACAAGCTGAGCGACAAAGAGATGGCGACAGACTATCGTGATAAGGGACTACGCCTTTCCACGGCAAAACGGACGCAACTGGAAGTGAGAAAACAGGGATGGAACTGGATTCTCAATTTCTTGGCAAGAGTTCGTGTCAACGATTTCCAGACCGTAAAACAAGAACTTCCTACTCTGTCCGGCAGACTTAAGCCCATGGAAATTGGATCAACGGGAATCATTACCGACAGCCTTTTTAAAACCTCTTATTTAGAGCTGGAATACAATGAGATGAATCAAAAAAAACAAGACAATAAGGAACAACAAAGGACGCACGACTACAACTCCCCGCGTTACGAGCTGAGGAATCGCCTCTACCGTCCCCTCCATTTTGGACAGTTCATCGTCACGCCTGAAATAAGCGGACTTGCGATCTATTATGGAAATAATCAGAATCACTTTGACCGATGGATGACAATGGGACTTTTTGAACTGGAAGCCACCACGAACCTCCATCGCTTTTACCGCAGTTGCAAGCATGTTGCAACCCCTTACCTTCGTTACTATTATTACACCCACCCGTCGACATCCCCCAAGGATCATTTTATCTTTGATATCGACGATGGCTGGTACCGCTTAAATATGCTTCGCTTCGGTATTGACAACCACCTGTACACAAAAACTTCCGACGGCTGCGTCTGCCGGAAACTATCCCTTGACCTTTTTGCTTACGCTTTTTTCGATACGGAAACGCTGCCGCAAACGATTCCCTGGGCTTATGCCAGGATTGTCTATTATGCAACTGCTCGGTTAAAAACCTGTCTGGATACTGCATGGGATATTCAACGCAATATGCTCGATCATTTCAATTACCGAGTGGAGTGGACGATCAATACCAATGCAGCGCTAGCGTTGGAGTACCGCCATCGCAGCCCATTTGATTGGCGAAAAGTCGATCATACGAATTTTATTTTGGATTCTTTTAGGGATCCCTCATCACTAAGAGCCACTTCTCTCTCGGACCGAAGGGATAGTCTGCGTCTGCATGTCTTCTATCGTTTTCATCCACGTTGGGCAGTCGACATTCATTCGCGAAACGGATGGAATCGGATGACGCAACCGAGTTATACAGAATTTCAAATCGATCTTTTAGGGACATTTCAATCAGCATGGCACTTTAAACTCTCTTATCGCCATCGCGTAAACGAGGATAGATTCTTTTTTAATTTTTCCATTGGTTTACGGCGTCCGCATACCTCCTCTTACACAGAATGCCGCATTCCCTGCCTCGATTTTTGACATCTTTATACCCGGGTTTTAACCCACATTCCGCATGTTGCGCGGGCGATTTCTTCATCTTTTTAATTCTAAGTGGATTACAAAATCTCGATTGGTGACTACAGACCAAGCTTCGATTTTGTAACCCACTTAGAATCA
>JBAUVX010000052.1:0-2296 GCA_049583465.1 Waddliaceae bacterium
GAGATCACAATAGTGCTATGAATTTAAGAGCCGTCGGGATGACGGGGGAAAAAGCCTGCGGAGCTGTCTAGGTTGCTAGAAGCTGTGAAACAGGAATCTTTCGCCTTTAGGCGAGAGAGGTTCAATCTTAACGCTTTGGTTCTTTGGTCCTGATTCACCTGTTTGCAACCGAAACCATGAATCTTCACGGCAAATTTCTTTATTTATTGGTGTTGTCATTTTTTTTATCCTTTGTTAATAAAACTTATTTAGATAACTCTTATATAATACATTTGTTGCCATTTTATTAAGATAATATGAAGTTTAGTTAAGTTGTTTTGTTTGAAACTAAGCGATTAGTGATCTTGCGAAGATCCGTTGAGTTCCGGTGAAGTCGTCAGCAAGGTTGAAACCCAAGTTCCACATTTTGCGCGGGCGATTTCTTCATCTTTTTGATTCTAAGCGGATTATAAAATCTCGATTGGTGGCTACAGACCAAGCTTTGATTTTATAACCCGCTTAGAATCAAAAATTTATTGAAATCGCCTAGCGCAAAATACAGAACTTTGGTTGAAAAAATGGAGGAAATGTCATATACTATTTTTTCCCTGCACCGGTAGCTCAATCGGATAGAGTACCCGGCTACGAACCGGGCGGTTAGAGGTTCGAGTCCTCTCCGGTGCGATGAATATACACATGTTTCCTTCAGGTCCTCTTGCGACAAATGCCTATGTCGTCAGTTGCTCGGAAACCCATGAAGCGGCAATCGTAGATCCTGCCCCTGATTCTTCGACGGCGATCATTTCTTATATCAACAAAAATGTCCTCAAACCGACACACATGCTCATCACTCACTCTCATTGGGATCACATAGGCGATGCGGCGCAGCTTAAGGAGGCTTTTCATCTTCCTGTGTTGATTCATGCCCTAGATGTGCCCAATTTGCAAAAGCCCGGGACGGATGGATTGCCCGGTATGCTGCCTATCAAAGGGGTAGAGGCCGACAAATTGTTATGTGAAGGAGACATTGTGAGCGTGGGAAGCAAACGGTTAGAGGTGATCCACACTCCGGGTCATACGCCGGGAGGAGTTTGCTTCTACTGCAAAGAGGAAGGGATATTATTATCCGGGGATACCTTGTTTAAAGGAAGTATCGGAAATTTATCGTTTCCCACTGCAGATCCTCGGAAAATGTGGAGCTCTTTAGAGAAGTTAGCCATTCTTCCACCGGACACCAAGGTCTATCCGGGACATGGGCCCAAGACAACAATTGGCGAAGAACACTGGCTGCCTAGAGCAAAAGAACTATTTGGCGGCTATACATGAACCTATCCGCGTTAATGCATCAATAATTAAGGAGATAAATAATGAGTACACTTGTTGGTAAACAAGCCCCCGGCTTTAAAGCTCCGGCTGTTCAGGGAAGGAAAATTATCAATGATTTTTCTTTAGATCAGTATTTGGGGAAAAAGATTATTTTCTTTTTCTATCCATTGGACTTCACTTTCGTTTGTCCGACGGAGTTGCATGCTTTTCAAGAAAAACTCGAAGAATTCAGGAAACGGAATTGTGAAGTGATTGGCTGCTCTGTCGATAGCCCCTACACACACTTAGCATGGTTGGGCACGTCGAGAAGGAAAGGAGGGATAGAGGGAATTACCTACCCTCTGGTTTCCGATAGAAATCAAAAAATTTCTCAAAACTACGGCGTTCTCATTCCGGAAGAGGGAGTGGCATATCGCGGCTTGTTTCTGTTAGATCAAGAAGGGATTATCCGCCATCAGGTTGTCAATGATCTTCCTTTGGGCCGCTCTGTTGAAGAGGCTCTCAGAATTCTCGACGCTTTGATTTTTTTTGAAAAGCATGGAGAAGTCTGCCCTGCCAACTGGAAAGAGGGGAGTGCAGCAATGAAGCCCACTCAAGAAGGATTGGAGACATATTTTGCTACATAGTCGTCCCTGAAAAAGTCCTCGAGGCGAAAAAATGCCCCTTTTACAAAAAATGTGTAAAGCTCATCACCTAACGCACAAGGGGTTAGGCTCGTTAGTTTCCTCATTTTTTGTTTCAAAAATGGCTATTTTTTCTCTCGCGAGTACGGCTGCTTCGTTAAAATTTGCAAGGAAATCAATTAACGTGATTCAAAACATTGCAAATTTTACCTCCTAGCTCTCCTAGGGGGGGGGGGGGTCCCTCGGGAGCCTTACTTTTTCAGGGCCGACTACATAACCGCGGATGATTGATTGGCAAGAGCGGCGCAGAAAGAGGTGTGATGATGTTCATGTTTCGGGTTACTCAGTATTCACAACCTCTGTTAAAT
>JBAUVX010000053.1:0-4870 GCA_049583465.1 Waddliaceae bacterium
CTTTTACCGCCCTTTCTCATACCCGGCAACTCACCTACTTGAGAAGTATGCTGAGTTGCCGGGCATGAGAAATGACGGCAAAACCTGCTCAAAATCGCCTGTTTTCTGACTTTGTAGACACCCTCTAAAACTTTAAGGGGCAAATACATCTTCTTCTAGTGTCGCAGGACTGGGCCATGGGCTTTTATCGGCATACTCCATCGACTTCACCACGGCATCGCGCATTTCCTTGTCCATCTCCTTGTAACGGTCTTCATCGATGATTTCCGCTTCAATAAGCGCTTGCTTCATCAAGATCAAGGGATCTCTCCCCATCGTTTTTTTTAAGTCCACTTTGGTGCGGTATAATCCGGGATCGGAGATCGAATGCCCCCGAAATCGGTCTGTTACCGCTTCGACAAGAACAGGGCGGCCGGTTGCCAACACCTCGTTTTTGATGTGTGTAAATCCGGAATAGCAGTTGAAAAAATCCATTCCATCCAGAGTATAGGCCTTCATTCCATACCCCGGAGCATGATCTTCTGCCAATCTTTTGACACAAATAGCCTTTTCTACCGGAGTCCCCATTCCCCAGTGATTGTTTTCAATGACGTAAATGCAGGGCAAATCCATTAGGGAGGCAAGATTGAGCGACTCGTGAAATGCCCCTTGGGCGACCGCTCCATCTCCAAAAAAACACACGGCAACTTGGTCCGCGATGCCTTGGTATTTGAGGGCAAAAGCGGCCCCTGTTGCCGCAGGAATCTGACCTGCAACAATGCCGAATCCTCCTAACATGCGGTCCGTATAAAAATGCATCGACCCTCCCCGGCCTAAAGCATTTCCCGCCGCTCGGCCATACAATTCTGCCATGAGCTCATCGGTTGTTGCTCCAAGAAGAAGGGCAAGAGCATGGCAGCGATAGGAAGCGATCCACCAATTGTTTTGTCCTATCGCCTGAACAGCGGCAGTCTGTATTGCCTCTTGTCCCATATAGGAATGAAAAAAGCCGCCCACTTTTCCTTGAAGATAAGCAGATTCTGCCCTCACTTCAAAGTTCCGAATCAACAGCATCTTCCTCAATATCTCGATCAAGACTCTTGGTCCTATCTCTTTGATCAGTTGCTGCTGATCGTGTGAAAACATGTGGTATTCCCGATCTCTTTGACTATTCACGATGCACGTTCTTCACCTTTGCTTTTTTTCTTTTAACCCGGATTTTTAGCAAAAAAATATAAAAGAAGCTAGTGATCCACTCGCTTGCGTTAAGTTGAAGAAAAAGACTTTAGGCGTTCAAGCAAATCGCTTGCTCTGATTTTCAATGACTTGGAGCCTGAGGGGGAAACAAACGCAAATGGCCCTGAAACTGACATGGATTCCCGGTTGGCAATCGCCGCATCCACGTCCCCAAATAGACTATTAAGTAATTCGAACTCCTCGGTTGAGCGCAACGCACTGTCAATTTGGAAAGTCGAAAGCCACTGCTTAGAAAATTCACGATCGGATAAATCCTCTGCGACGTACTTGTTCAATAGCTCAACATATGGGGCAAGATTGGAATAATCTGCTGTGTCAATTTTTTTTTCCGAAGATTGAGAAGGTTTTCCAAAATGATGCGATAATGCCGTCTCAATTGCTTCGGGAGTGATATCCCAATTGTCGACATCATAGACCGCTTTTCCATCGATCATCAAAATAAACTGAGGAGACTGATGAACCACTCCGGTAAGGGTTTCAATGTAATTAGAAGCCTCTCTGTTTTCAATCACTCGAATATATCCCATGTGAAGATGTTCCCATCGATTCAGCTCTTGTTCCACACAACCGAATCCCTGCATGGTTTTATGGCAGCCGCCTGCTTTAAAAAACGCTCCGATGGGATATGTTTTTAGAAAAAAATCGACATCTTCAACCGATATAAGCTCTTGTAAACGCTCTTTTAGACCCGTCATTAGCGGCATTCTCCTTGTTGATTAAAAACCCCTAGCAAAGAGACCGGCCAAATACCGGATCTTGCAATGGATCTGCTCTTATAATGATTTTAGCATATCTCTTCAGATGAATAGATTCAAGGAAGTTCTCTTCAGACCAGGTGTGCCCGTAAAATAATTTTTTGAGTTGGAATTCCTCCTCCATTTCTAGCGTTGGTTGACAATCAACTCTAAATCAACTAGACTATGAGAATAAACTAGTTTAAATAAGGAGGTAAGATGAAACAATACGGCGCATTCGATGCTAAAACACACTTTTCTGAACTCTTAAATGCAGTGATCCGAGGAGAGAAATGCATCATTACAAAACATGGTGTTAAAGTGGCAATCATGATCCCCTTTTCATCAGAAGATACCTCTACCCCGGCCCAAAATGCAGTCCGGGCAATAAAAAAGTTGAAAAAAGATGTGACTTTGGGAAAGAATTTGACCATCAAAAAACTACGAGCCGAAGGGAGAAGATAGGCATGTCAACCGACAATTCTTATCGTTTTGTCTTGGATTGTTCAGTCACCATGGCCTGGTGCTTTAAAGATGAAAGCAATCACTTTTCAGACCAAGTATTAGAGCAAATGGAAACCGCAAAAGTCGTGGTCCCTGCAATATGGCCTCTTGAAGTGTCCAACGTGCTCTTATTAGCCAAAAGAAGAAAGAGACTATCCACCTTGCAGGTGTCAAGCTTTGCGGATGCTCTATCTGCACTTTCGATCACAGTGGATCCATCAACGACAACAAGAGCTATGCACAGCATCTATGTGCTTGCGGAAAAAACAAAACTTACCATCTACGATGCGGCTTATTTAGAACTGGCCCTTAGAGAAAAAGTTCCGCTTGCAACGTTGGACAAAGATTTAATCAAGGCAGCAAAAAAGTCTCATATCGAACTCTTGGAGGTCAAAGAGGCCGTCTAGAACCCGGGGCCGCTTATGACGCTTCGTAGACAATATCTTTTGAAGAAGGGGATGAGCCGGACAAGCCAAGGGCCTCCTCGGTAAGCTCATGATGCACAATTGTCGTAATGCATGAATCCGACCACACATTGATCGAGCTCTCCAACATATCAAGAAACGAGTAAAAGGGCAAAATCACCCCCATCATATGCAAGGGGACATTCATAGCAGCAAGAAACGCCGTGGCAATAAAATAACACCCCATGGGAACCCCGGCATTTCCCACCGCCGCCACTGTCGCAATGAATATCCAAAGGACCATCTCAAAAGCGGAATAGCTCAGGCCATGGCTCATTGAGACAAAAAGAACGGTGATTAAAATAAACGCTGCGCAAGCATTCATATTGATCGTGGTACAAAGAGGAAGGGTAAAGCTTGCCACTTTCCTTGAAACGCCCACATTATCTTCGGCACATTTCATGGCCATCGGCAAGGCCGCGCTCGAGGATTTTGAGAAAAAAGCCACCGATAACGCCGGGAACATTCCTTTAAATACGTTAATGGGAGAGAGCTGTTTGCTCTTCAAAAAGATCGGCAGGACGATGAACCCTTGGATCAAGTTGGCTAACAAAACACAGGAGATATACAACCCGATGCTTTTGATCTCAAGACCCTCGCGTAAATCTTTAATAAAAAGAACAATAAACCCGCAAATGGCAATCGGAATCAGCCTAACGATCCACGAAGTCATTTTCATTAGGGCAGCATAGAGGCTAGAAAAAAAAGTATTCATCACCTGCCTCTTATCATTAGGAAGGCTAAGAATGGCAAAACTAAACAACATCGCAAGAATCAAAACGCCAATGACACTATTTTCAACGAAAGGCTGAACAATATTGCTGGGAATCACATTAAGCAGGTAGTGCACATAGCCGGGCAACGTTCCCTGCTCGACGACCACTGTTTGATCAGGAACAAAAGTGCGGCTGACGGGATCGATGAATACAAACAGAAGGAGGGCAATAGAGGCCGCAATGATTGTCGTCATCAGAGTGTATTTGATGACCTTTTTCCCTAAACTCTTGATTTCTTCTACGCTGTTCATTCCCGACGCAGTAGAAACAATGGACAGGAAAATGATAGGTAAACTGACTAATTTTAGAAGATTAATAAAAACTTGAGAAACCGTCTGAGCGACAGTATCGATCAGCGGAATGTTGAGCAGTCCAAAAATCAAACCCAAAGTCGTCGCAAAAGCAAGATTTCGGTTGCTGCTAAAGATTTTTTTAAACACTGTCATCTTCCTGAAGCTCCTCAGAGCAATGTTAATGATACCTCGAGTTATAACCAGCTTTACAACACATCACGATTAATTTGTCAATTTGCATCGCTTCGTAATGAGAAACATGAACCCGTCTCCACGGTGCAATAAATAGAAACTAGTAAATGTGTAAATTAAAGTTGATTTATAAAAATAAATTATACATGATTTTCTATATTATTGAAAGATATTTTTACGAAAGTTGACGAGCTTCCTGTCGCAATATTTCCTCCAATGCATTATTAAAGGCTGCCTGTTGATGTTCATGAGTGAACTGGCCCAGCGATTATGGGTATGAAATATTGGAGGAGAAATAGCCATTTTGTTCAATTATTTTTCATTTTAAATCGAGTTTCGGAAAAAACGAACGCTAGGCGCCAACAACAGGGAGAAAAGAGTACAGAAAATGGGTAGATAACTGATAGAATTATGTGACGATAGAGAGTGGAATGTCATGAATGGCTAAGCTCCTTCAATACCGGTTGTTTGCACAAAGCAGTATGAGCGGTTCACGCTCCCTATCAACTTTCGAATCTCATCGGAACGAAAAAATGATTGAAACAGTAGAGTAAGGGTGGATATTACCCCACCCTCCTCATCGAACCGTACATACAGATTTCCAGTATACGGCTCTCCCGTAAGCTCTCAGTTCGAAACATTCGCAGGGAGTTGATAACACTACAGATATT
>JBAUVX010000054.1:0-10400 GCA_049583465.1 Waddliaceae bacterium
ATCTTTTTAATTCTAAGTGGATTACAAAATCTCGATTGGTGACTACAGACCAAGCTTCGATTTTGTAACCCACTTAGAATCAAAAATCTATTGAAATCACCTCCCGCAACATGCGGAATGTGGGGTAAAAGATATGTCAACGGAAATTGAAAATCAAATGGAGCGATTTGCCCCGGGTTTTAGAGACTGTATTCTCGAAAGAAGCATAAAAAATACCCAGGACATGAAGCAATTCAATTCCAATTACATTGGAGGCGACATCATAGGAGGTGTGCAAGATATTCGGCAGCATTTTACACGTCCCACTAAAAGGTTAGTCCCTTATGCCACTTCCAACCCTCAGATCTTTATCTGTTTATCTTCAACTCCACCCGGAGGAGGTGTTCATGGGATGTGCGGCTATCATGCTGCTAGGGTTGTTTTAAAGAGAGTGTTTGGAATCAGATTTAACCAAAGTTAATGCGGAAGTGTGAATGTTCCAAAAAGACCAGAAAAGAAAAAAGATAGAAGTTAATCATTTCTTCAACGGTCAGTATCCATATTTAGCATACGGATCAAATATTCGGAAGCTCGATCCGGATGTATTTGACGATATCCTGTAAATAGTCTATTTTTTATATTGTTTTTAGGGAATTTTACTTTATGCATTCGGTGTTGTTCCATTGTTTTTTCTATTATTTTCTCGTCGTGATTTCATTATTAAGTCATGAGCTGCGGGGAAGCACACCCCCCAATCCTACAGAAAAGCAGGCAGATCATTTTTTTCAAGCAACACTGTTTGAACAGTCGATTCCCCTTTATGAGCAGGCGTTGTCAACTCTTGACGTCGAAACAGAGGAACGTGCGAGGATCCGTTTCCATTTAGCCCAAGCCTATTTTTTCAGCGGCCGCTATGCAAAAATTCCCGAGATTCTTTCCGGCATCGATGGGGCAATTGTCGATTCCTCTTCGCAAATCAACACCTTCAGGGCCGAGGCAATCTATCTTTTGGGCCTGGCTTATCAGAAGATCAAGCAGCATGACTTGGCGATCGCCAAGCTGCAAGAGTATCTGTCTCTTGAAGACAACATGGCATTGACCAATAAAGAGGAGGCGGAATTTGAACTCGGATTAGCCTATTTTTATGCGGGAAAAGGGGAGTGTGCGAAAAATCAGTGGAAAGCTTTTTCCGAAACATCGCAAAATAAAAGACTGTTTGTCTTGTCGAAAATCTATTTAGTCCGCCTTGCCCTTGTTGAAGGAGATTTTTCTCAGGCAGAGTCTTTTCTCAATTTCCTTTCCGATCACATTGATTGGGACGATAATTTACACTATGCCCTTTCTTTTTTATGGGGAGAAATGTTTTTCCAGCAGCAACAGTGGCAGAATGCCTTGGTCCATTTTGCACAAGCGATTCCCTCGAAAAATCAGGAAAAAGCCGAGTGGTACCCTGATGCACTTTATCACCTGGGATGCTGTCATCTCAACCTGGGCGATCGGACGCAAAGCTCTTTGGAAAATCAGAGAGATCATCTCAACAATGCGGAAAAGACTTTGCTGAAACTGCTCGAAACGTCTCCTTCAGACCGTGCCTATCTTGCTCTGGGGCGATGCTATTTGGCAAAAAATTCCCGCTTGCACGAAGAACATGCCGGTGAAGAATGCATCCGCCTCCTTTCAAGCAGATCCTTGTGGGAAACAGGCGATGCTCACTATCAGGCCTTGCTTCTTATGGCGGAGGCTTCCTCGTCTTTCTCTGAACGCAAACGGCTCTTTCGTCAATTAACCCATGAATCGCATTGGGACTGCCCTCATTATGGGAATGCCTGGTATTTACAAGGATTGAATGAATTTGACGCCGCTCAAAGGGCAAAGGAGCAAAAGGAAAGACACGATCACTTAGACCTTGCCATTAACAGTTTGCAGCAAGCTTTCGATTTGTTCTACCCCGGAGATAAAAGACTAGCTGCCTTAGCTTTGAAATATCGCATTCATGCCCACCAACTTTTCGATTATCGTGAAGGTTATCTGACGAGCTTATCTCTTCTAAGCCGGCTCTTGAATTCCTATCGCCACTCGCTATTTTCTCTCCTTGAAGATCCTGATGAAATCTACTTTCTTCAGGGCTTTGCCGCATCCCATCTTGTTGAAGGGGACGAGGAAATGACATTTTTCGAGATAGGAGAAAATTCGCTGAATCATGCCGTTGAAAGCTATCCCAACGGAAAATATTTTCCGCAGTCTTTGGAATTATTAGGGACCTTGTACTTTCAACAGGGGTATTTTGAGGAGGCGGAAGAGATCTTCTTAAGACTTGCGCACCTTCCTTCTTCTTCTGCCGGCGAAGCTTGGTACTGGGCTTCGCGAAGCGTCGAAAGCCAAGGCAAGGATGAACCAAGGAGAAAGCAGTATATTAAGAGGGTCTACGAATCCTTTCCGCAATCCCCTCACGCTGACGAGGCCTATTTTCGCTATTACAGCTATGGGGAGTATGTTGCGGGAAAACCCGAAGCGATCGCTCATCTCAAATCCTTAGAAGCAGCATTTCCTCGGAGCCTCTATCGCCTTTATGCCCATTATCTCCTGGGTTTACATGCCAGGCAACACAGCAGGCCCATGTATCTTTCCCAAGCCATCAAAGAGTTTCAGGAAGCAGAAACGGTCTTCCATCTCCTCTTTGACGAGGGGAGATGCCCGCAAGAGAGGCTTCACGATTTAATGGCAATTCGCTATCGAGCCATGTTGGAGAAGGGGTTGACTTATTTCGCCCTTTCACGAGAGTCCGATGGAGCTAAAAAGAGGATCTATCTCGAACACGCCGAGGAGGTGTTTGTTCGAATGTATAGCGATGCACAAGACCCCGGCCATTTTTTAGCCGCCGAAGGCTCATCTCTTCGTGAAGAGGGGAGTTTTTCTTTAGCGGCATGTTATCTTGAAGTCAATAAAGATGAAGCGGCCGAAGAGGTGTTGGCACGTATGCTCGAACACTATCATTCCGCTAACGCCGCTCGGGGGTATTACTTATCCCGCGTTTGGTACGAGCATGGGTGCATAGCCCTAAGGCGTCGGGAATATGCACTTGCCATCGATTATTTTAAGCATGCCGACGATGCGGGGAAGGGAAAAGTGTTGAGTACCGATGAGTTGCTTGACCTTTGGATTCAAGAAAGTTTATGCTATCAAGGACTTCAAAGGCTGGATGAGGCCATGCTTCTGCTTTCACGAGTGATTAATTACCATGCGATTTCAGGACAACGCCTGAAAGCCATGTATTTGCGGGCGGAAATCTATGAGAAGCAAGAGCGCTACGAGCTTGCAAAACTCCAGTTGGAAGCCACTGCGAAAAAGGGGGGGGAATGGTCACTAAAGGCCAAGGAGAAATTGGAAGAACGCTATGCTTACCGTTGAAACTCTAGCGACCATTTTTCAGAATGTTTCCAATTGGAACCTGGTGTTAATTGCCATCGGAATCTGTTCCCTTCTCAGCTTTACGATCTTTATTGAGCGCCTTTTGCATTTAAGGAAATCGGAAGTGGATACCAATCAATTGATTATCGATCTCAGAAGGGCCATGTCTCAGGGAAACATTGTCGAAGCCATTCAAACCTGCGAACATGCTGAAGGGACCATCTCTAATATTGTAAAGGCGGGCTTATCCAAACATCATCGCGGTAAAGAAGAAATCGAAAGTGCAATGGAAATCTCCGGACTCATCGAAATCGCACAGCTGGAAAAAAATGCGAAAATTTTATCGATCATTGCTCATATTGCTCCTTTAATTGGGTTGTTGGGGACAGTTCTCGGGTTCATTCAAGCCTTTTCAGAAATGCGCATGAGCGGCTTGGTTGATATTTCTGCAACCAGAATCGGAGAGGCAATGGAGTATGCCTTAGTGACAACGGCTGCGGGTCTAGTTGTTGCTATCCCTTCTGTTTTAGCCTACAACTACATTGTCAGCCGTGTCGAGGGGTTTGTCCTCGAAATCCAGACGACATCATCGGAAATTGTCGATCTTTTAACACAAGACGACTTGCATTGAATGATGCACTTTAAAACTCATCTCAAAACTTCTCATACCCTCATTGATCTCACCCCTCTCGTCGATGTGGTATTTCTCATGCTGATCTTTTTCATAATTACTTCGGATATTCTTCCACTAAAATCTCTCAATATTGAAAATCCTACCCTTGAGACAAACTCCGCTTCGTTGACCACGCAGCTCATTGTCGTGATGGATGCGCAAAATGTCATTTATGTCGGATCCAAAAAATCCATTAGCGATCTTTTCTCATTAGAAAAGCAGTTGGAAGAGGAGATTGCTCAGATAAAAAAACAGCAGGCCGGCCGGGAACCTACCCTTGTGTTAAGTGTTGATAGACGTGTCGAATATGGAGATTTTTTGCGGCTGTTTTCCATTTGTCAAAAATGCAGCTCGTGTTTGCGGCTCGTTTATCATCTCTCGGAATCTCAGCATGCTCAACACTTTTATACACATTCAAACCCGGGTTTCAAACTCAAGAATTGAATTTGAAAGTATATAGATCATGTTAAGGCTAGAGAAAACAGGAAAAAATCGCCCCATTCATGTCCGTATGCGGGAGAGCGGCCGTTTAGTCACACCGGCGTTTCGGCAAGCATTTCTACTCGCCCTTGGATTTCACCTTCTGGGTTTCTTCTTTTTTCACGTGAGCTCTTTAGATGTTGGAGATTGCGGCGTCATTTTCCCCCCTGTTCAAGTGAAGATCGAGTTCGCTTCGGAGCAAGAAGCCATGGTCATAGCACAATTAGAAACGGAAAAAACTAGAACGGAATTTGGATTGGCCCCTCAACCGTCGAATCCCGGTTTTCTACCTCTTCCGAGGGCAGACATCCAACATGAGGCTGCCTATTCTCAAGAGAAACATTCTCGAGATGTATCTGTGATGCCGCCCGCGGATAATTTCTTTCCTGATCCGGCGGTTAATCTCTATTTTGAGCGTCATTGCTCGTTGCTATTTCCTGAAAAGCTTCGAGTTCAGCAGAAGCCTGCCGCCATTCGCGTGTCGGGACCGCTTGGAGAAAGAAAGATCATTGATGAAGGGTGGAGGGCAAAGCAGAGAAAGAGTGGGGGAAAAAAGAATCTGAGGCAGGCTTTTGCGTCATTCGATATCAAAGTGGAAGACAAAACAGGGAAAATTATCTGGTATAAAAAGAAGCAAACAGTTCAGGAAAAAACTCTGCGTCATGAAGCAGAAAACATTCTTCGCCGATTAACATTTGAACAGCAGGAGAGAGGACTGATCACCTCGGGGAATGTGGAGATTGCGATGACTATATTTGATGAGGAGGCGTGTGTTGATTGAACTCTCGCCGACAGCGGCAATCATGGTCTATTTATGCCTCACTCTAGCAACGCTCTTAGGGATTTGGGGATTTCATCACTGGCGGTCTCGGCAAAAAAAAGTCTTGTTCATCGAACGGAAATTGTACGTATGCGAATACTGCCAATTCGTCTATCTAGACCAAATCGCTAAATCGGTCACACAATGCCCTCAGTGTCAGTCGTTTAATAAACGGGAGTTCGACGTAAGAAACTGAGGCCCCGGTTTTAACCATTAGGTAATCATATTGCGCTCGACAAGAGAGATTTGACGCTTGAGCGTGTCATTATCGGCGACTTTCTTTTCGACCGTTTTACATGCATGAAGAATAGTCGAATGGGTTTTCCCAAAAGACTCGCTCAGCATCTGCAACGATCCTGTGATCATTCTACGTGCCAAATACATGGCGACTTGCCGAGCCAAGGCAATCGCTTGCGTTCGGGACGCCCCCTTTAAATCGGTGACACTCACTTGAAAAACAGCGGCAACGCTTGTCAAGATTTGCTCGATAGTGATCGTGGTTTTGGGAGCATATTGCAACATCTCCTTGAGAGTTTTTTCCACAAGTTCTTCTGTGATTCTTAAATTCAGAAGACGGCACTGCGCACTCAATCGATTAACCACTCCTTCTAATTGCCTGACATTATGATAGATGTGTTCACCAATGAAAAAGGCGATCGCACTGGATAACTCCAATCCTTTTTTTCGTGCTTTGTGTTGCAAGATAGCCACCCGAGTTTCAATCTCAGGCACTCCAAGGTGGGCGACCAATCCCCATTCCATACGGGCAATCATCCGCTCGGAAAGTTTAAGTTGACCGGGGGGCTTGTCACTGGTAATCACAATCTGTTTGTTTTGATTAATCAACGTTTCAAACGTATTGCAAAATTCCTCTTCAAAGTTCATTCGATTCTGCAAAAATTGAATGTCGTCAACAATCAGGACGTCAACGCCGAATCGGTAGAAGCGCTTCATTTGATCGACGGATTTATTTCGCAAATTGTCGACAAGATCATTGATAAATCCTTCAGTTGTGATGCACTGGACTCTAAGGTTTTTATTCTGTTCCATGATGTGATGGCCAATGCTGTGAATGATATGCGTTTTGCCTAAACCAACCCCCCCATGGATAAACAAAGGATTATAAGATCGCCCCGGCCGATTGGCGACACCCATAGCCGCAGATTTGACAAATTGGTTAGACGGACCTTCAATGAAAGTGTCGAATCGATAACTGTGATTCAACTTTGCTTTATGCTGAGATGACGTGCTGCCTCTTTCCCGATCTAAAGAGGGAGGAACCGCTTCAACCTGTTCGGTTTTCCTCTTTGGCCTGGCAATGATAAAATTGAGCGCCGGCTCCCCCTTTACATTGACAGGAAGAAAGGCGCGAAGATCCTTTTTGTAGTTCGTCAGCAAATATTCTTTCACAAAGATGTTAGGCACCTCTACTGTGATCTCTCCGGAATTCGAGTCGAGGACTTTGATCGACGCAAACCAGTTGTCAAAAGCTGTCGCTGAACAGCGCTTTTTAACAAACTGCAAAAATTGTGTCCAACAATCTGCTTGATCACAGGTATCCGTTGAAAGTGTCATGGTCTTGGTCCCTTCATTAAAGTTGTGAACAATTTTTCCACAACTTGTTTTCTCTTTTTTCCTTTGTTTCTGAACAGAAAATCTAGCACGTAGAACCTTAGCCTGCAAGCAATATCCCCGGTTTTTTTTTTTCTTATCGTTAACCCGTTGATTTTCAAAAATCGACCCGGTTTCGATGGCTTTGCATTCGAAGAGAATTGCGGTTTTTTTCTCGCAAAAACTTAATAATCAATATTTTATAAAAAATTTCCCAAAAGAAAAAAAGCATAAATAAATGGATAAGAATAGTTTAGATAACTTGAGTTTAGGGCCATGGCCGGCGTCGCAATGCGGCCCCTGCATCATTGTTGTTCAGACACCCTCTGATATGTTTGTGTGCCTCACTAACATGTGGTTATTGCAAAAAGGAGATGTGTTCAAAATGTCGACGATGGCATGGATCCAGTCGGGGGAACATGTCAAAGCGGGAACTCGGTAGGCTTTGAGCCCTTTTCTCTTGATCACAGTCATGTATTCCTGTTCGATTTCAAAGAGGGTTTCGATATGGTCGGAAGTGAAACTGATCGGAACGAAGACAATATGGGAGCGCCCTTTTCGCCAGGAATCAATGTCCCGGCAAACATCGATTGTGTAGGGCTTGAGCCACTCGTCTCGTCCAAATTTGGACTGATAGGCGAGCTGCCCCATAGCTGTCGGGAAACCTTCCATGACAGCGTGGAAAGAGGCTTGGCATTCATCTTCATAGACATCCCCCTCGGCGACAAACGCTTTGGGAATGCCATGAGCGGAAAAGAGGAGAATGGTCTTGTCCTCATCGAGTTGATGTTTGCGAAAAAAGCGGCTGATATGCTGTCGAGTGGTTTGGACAAAAGCAGGATGGCCGGGGTAGGATTTGACCCATCGCACTCGATTGACAATCCTTTGAGGTAAATGGTGTTGAAACCAACGGGCTATGCTCCCTGTTGTTGCGTAGGTAAACTGCGGAAACATGGGAAACACCCGAATTTCATCCGATTGCACGTTTTTCATCGACTGAATAAACAGCTTGTGTGTGGCAGGAATATAGCGATGGAAGGTTAAAATCGTCCCTTCCATCTGTTGACGTAAACATGCCGCAACCGCTTCGGTGTCTGCATAGATGGGAGATTTTCCGCCGATAGTTTCATAGTCGCGAATAACGGTTTTTGCCCGTTTTTTCGCCAATCTTGTGAAAAGGAAGCGGTGCAACAATCGAGGGAGCTTAGGGCGGATGACCTCCGGGTCGTTCAATAGCGACTTCAAAAACGGAAACACCTCGTCAAGATTTCTTGGACCCCCGAAATTGGCGATGAGGTAGGTGATCTTTTTCTTTTTCATTGTTGTTGCCGTCATTTCTTTATTTACCTTGCGGAAAACTCGCGGTATACTGAGAATGAATGAACTCCATAAGATGTTTACGGCTAAAGCATGAAGAGATCGCAGAATTGAAGTTTCGATCACTGTTTGTTCTTAGAGTGTACGTTGGTCGGAAAACCATTTCAAGAAGTATTCACCAATGGCTTTTAAAAAAACAAAGCCCTTCGCCGTAGCATTTGGAGCATTAATCGTTATTGTCGGACTCTCATGGCTCCTTTTTCGATTCGCATCGGTCGTTCCCGAAAGAGAAAAAATTCTCTATTACATCGGCAGAGATAGTACCTGGTATCCATTAGATCTACGCGGCAGAGAAAGAAGCATGGCCGGATTTGCCAATGATCTTTTTCAAGCGATTGCACTGGAAGAAGAGTTCAATGTCCATATTTTCGAAGTTGGAGCCAATGCCCTTTTTGATGGTCTGAGGCTTGGGAGATATGATGGAGTTCTTTCTCATCTCAGCTCTAATGTTGTAAATCAAAGAATCTATCATTTTTCCGACCCCTTTTATTTAATTGGACCCGTGCTGATTGTTCCGGAAGATTCCCCCGTGCAATCGTTGGGGGATATGGAGGGCAAGACCATTGGGATAGAAGCCGGATCAAGGCAGGTGTTTAAGATTCCCGAACCCCCGAATGTTGCCTTTGTCCCTTATGATTCTGCGGCCACAGCCCTTGACAACTTAGATAAACATGACATCGACGGGGTGATTCTCGATGCGTTGAAAGCCTATGCGTTTACGGAGGGATTTTATCTAGGAAAATTGAAAGTCGCCACTTCCCCCTTAACAGGCAAAGGACTCCGTTTAATCACTCGCAAGGACCCTAAATCCCTGCTCCTCATTAGCCGCTTCAACAAGGGATTGGAGAAGCTAAAGAGCGAGGGGGTGTATGAGCAACTCATTAAAAAGTGGGATCTTACCGATACGGAAGTGAGAGAGGAAAAACGCGATTCAACGCCGAAGAATGAATCGGTCAACAGCTAATCGGCGCTGAATTTAGAGAGAGTGCAAGGAGAATGAGGTGAAAAGTTATACGTTTTTTCAGTTTTTAACGTTGGCCATAGTGGTCCTTTTTATGGGGGTCATGGGAATAGTCGTCATTATCGCCTATAGCCGCCCGTCGCGATCGATGAGGTTATCGATGGTCAGGGTGCAGGAAATGCGCGTTGAGGCTTCCAAGCGATGACAGTATTTTTGTCCATGCTTCCCCTGTACCTTGTTGGCAATTTGCATTGCATGGGGATGTGCGGTCCTCTCGTCCTCATGCTAGGGAAGCATCGCTATCGGAGCTTTTATTTTCTGGGACGTTTACTCTCTTTTACCCTTGCAGGGGTGATTGCCGGGGAATTAGGTGCTGTGTCCCAAGCGGTTTTGCAGGCCTGGCATTTTCCGGCGGCAGCGAGCTTTTTTCTTGGGGGAGGGATGATCATGATGGGAATCTGTCATATCGCGCGTCGAGGATATCCCGGCTATCAATGGCTCTCTCAGCGGCTTGCAAAAGTCAACAGAACCCTTTCCTTGCTGCTCTTACGCGATAACCCGTGGGCGACATTTTTATTTGGATTTTTTACCGTTACTCTTCCTTGCGGGCAGACAGTCCTTGTCTATTCTGCCTGTGCTCTCTCGGGAGACGTTGTCGTTGGGATGATAAACGGTTTCGCCTTTGCCCTGTTGACATCCCCCTCTCTCTATTTAGCGATGCACGCTCATGTGATGCTGCATTGGATGAAAAGCTGTCATCATCTTGTGATTGGAGGATGCGGGATGATTGTCGGGGGCCTGGCACTCTGCCGAGGTTTTGCCGACATGGGGCTGATTCCTCACTATGTGTTCGATCTCCATGCTCCCATCGAGTACCATATCGCCCTTTTTTAAACCCGGGTTGTGCGAACTCCTGCTGAATTTTGTTGCAAGAGATTATGCTGCCGCAAATGATTTTGAGCACCTAACGCCATGGGCGAATTGCGATTTTGCGATTTCGGTTGATAATGCGCAGGTACTAGTTTCACCACTCATTTAAAGCATGGTTGTTAGTGTAAAACACAGAGACACAGAGAGCACAGAGAGAAAGG
>JBAUVX010000055.1:0-9118 GCA_049583465.1 Waddliaceae bacterium
TGATTCTAAGTGGGTTACAAAATCGAAGCTTGGTCTGTAGTCACCAATCGAGATTTTGTAATCCACTTAGAATTAAAAAGATGAAGAAATCGCCCGCGCAACATGCGGAATGTGGGTTAAAACCCGGAGTTGAAATTAATTCGATCCCAAAGATAGAGTGAAATCAAAGTCCAACAGGAGGAAGTAAGTGACAGATTTCACCTTAGAAGAAAGAGAGCGCACTTCTGTCCTGGCTAACGAAAGAACATATAATGCGTGGATGCGAACGGGAATGACGGCCCTTGCAACAGGATTAGGAGTCGAGAGGTTTCTATCCGGAGTGATTCCGTTTTTCATCATGAGAACGACTTCGATGGTTTTGCTTTTATTCAGCATTTTATGCTTTATTCTAGGAGCTTGGCGTTACCAACATGTAGGGACGAGGATTCCAATATTTAGAATTTCCGGAGCCCCGGAATATTTACTTGTTTTCACTAGCGCTGTTCTCTCTATTGCAGCAGCTCTAGCCCTTATTGAAGTTTGGATGTTTTAAAACGAGTGGAGTACAGAGGAGCCAACAATGGATATTTCGATTTTTTTAGCAAAGTTAATGGGATTCTATCTTGTGATTGGGGGGCTTGCCTACTTTCTAAAGAGGCCCTTTCTGCGAGAAGTTATCGAAGACTTTTATAATAGCCCGGGCCTTGTGATGGTGGCATCCGCCATGAACCTTATCCTTGGTCTTTTAGTGGTGCTGAATCATAACATCTGGGAATTGAGTTGGAAAGTGATTATAACGATTATTGGGTACCTGGTTTTATTCAAAGGAATCTTTCATCTTTTCTTTCCCGAATGGGCGAAAAAACTGTCAGAAAAATACAGTAAAGCAGATATCTTTGTGTATTCCGGAGTGATTTCATTGGCATTAGGGATCTATCTACTCTATTATGCCTATGCTGACTCTTTCCAAGAGACCCATGTTAGCTTTTTGCAACGAGCTTTTTTACTCCGCTGAAGAAAGAAAATCCCCTCTATTAGGAAGGGAACGCGAGTTTTGGAAAGAGATTTTTAGGGAAACGGATTGAATACGCCTACACGACTGTTTGGGAACAAAAATGTTGTCAAAAATCCTCTCGATGTCGATAGTCATTCAAACCCGGGTTCTGCGAGAGCGAACTCCTGCTGAATTTTGTTGCAAGAGGTTATGCTGCCGCAAATGATTTTGAGCACCCATCTTTTTCCTGCAAGTCCTCGCCAAGCTCTAAAGAGCTTGCCTTCGGTCTTGCAAAAAAAATCTATGCACTCAAAATCACCTGCAGCAGCAGTTTTCCACACAACCCGGGTTTCAATATGAGAAATTTTTGTCGAAAAATCCACAACCCCTGCTTCTTGTCGATCTTTGTTTTTTGTTTCTGTTGGCTGGATCTTCGAGGAGAGATCAAGCCTATAGCCCCTCCTGCTCTAAAGAAAGGAGATGCCATCGGGGTCATTGCTCCGGCCTCTTCTCCGAGTGTAGACCTAACAAAGATTTTACGCGATCTACAACCCTTGAGGCAAAAGGGCTACCGGATCAAAGTCGCCCCTAACGTGACTCATCGTTATGGATATCTAGCAGGCGGAGATGAAGAAAGGGCCAAAGCCTTGATGGACATGTGGCTCGATCCTGAAGTTAAAGCCATTTGGTGCTACCGCGGGGGGTATGGCTGCACGCGGATTCTGGATCGTCTCGACTATGAAGCTATTAAAAAACACCCGAAAGTGCTGATCGGAATGAGCGATATTACCGCATTGCATGCGGCAATTCAAAAAGAAACGGGATTAATCACCTTTCTCGGACCCCACGTGAATGATATTTTTGGAGAAAACAAGAGTAAGGATGCCGAGTATAATACCTTGCAACTATGGAAAATGATTGCCCCTGTTTCCGGTGTCAAGGATGGGTTGTGTTTTTCTTATCCCCAATCCTTCCCGGAAAAAGCGGCCGCATTGCGTCCGGGAAAGTGCCGGGGTCGATTGATAGGAGGAAATTTGTGCCTGCTGTCCACTCTGATTGGTTCTAAATGGGAAACAAACACGGAAGGCTGCATCCTCGTCTTAGAAGATGTCAACGAGGAACCTTATCGGGTGGATGAAATGCTAGGTCAACTCAAATATGCCGGGCTTCTGGACAAACCCGCGGGTGTGATTCTCTGTAGCTGGACCGGTTGCCGTCCGAAAAAACCGGACAAAAGCCTGACATTGCACCAAGTATTCGACGATTATTTTTCCCAAGCCCCTTATCCGGTTTTACTCGGTTTTCCCTCGGGCCATATTTCCGGCCAAACGACTCTTCCTCTTAATGCCTTGGCGGAATTGGACGCCGCAAAAAAAACGCTGACTCTATTGGAAGATCCGGTCCATTGAAAATCCTCTGCGACCAGATGTTCACACGGCTAGGTCGATGGTTGCGAGCTGCCGGATATGATACGCTCATCATCGACTATCCTTTTTCCGATAGGAACATTGCCGCACTTGCACTGAAAGAAAGGCGTTTTCTGGTCACTCGCGACCGTCATTTTTTTGATTATCCTGAGGTTTCCGATCGTTTAATTTGGTTAAAGGCAAATTCTGTTGAAGACTGCGTAAAAGAATTATCGACTCAACTGCCCCTTAATTGGACACTCGCCCCTTTCTCTCGTTGTCTATTGTGCAATCAACAACTTGTGAGCACCACTTCGAAGGGGCTTGCTTTGGCTCCCAAGGAGATTCGAAAACGGTTTCACACATTTTGGCTTTGCTGTCATTGCGGAAAGATTTACTGGCAGGGTAGTCATACAAAGAAAATGCTAGAAGCCCTTCGCTCCTGGAACCAAATTGCTACCCATGATTGAGCTTGTTTCGGTAGACATTCAGAAAAACACTGGACATTGACATCCTCTCGCTGCTATATATATACCCCTCATGAAAAGATTGACTCTCCTATTTATTTTCATTGCTTCATGTTTATATGCTGAAACGGAAGTCGACGTCTCTTTTCTCGTCGTAGACCTAAAGTATAATGAAAAACAGGGAGTAAAGATCTGCGAAGTGCAAAGAACCAGCGTCTCGGTTTTTAAAGGCTATAATCTATTCGGAGGAACAGGGTTTCTTGCGAAGCAATTTTCTGAGATCTTGTCACCATATTTTACCACGATATGGGCGATGACAGGCGACAGTCAATTTAGACAAGCGCTGAAAAATGAAGGTTACTTTTCCATAAGGAATCTGGATGAGTTGCTGCAACATCCCCTATTTTTAGAAAAAGCCGCTCTCCCTGTTGATGATCCTTATCGTCTCGATCATTATCATGGCATCATTTATGCTAAAAAAAAAGACGTAGGCGCTCTTAGGCAATTGAAACAGGATTATCCCGGAATTGTTGTGATGGATGCTGCAATCCCCCGTGATGACAAATATTTCTGGAATACGCTGCTTGAAAGCAATGAACGATCGGCGAGAGTAAAGCCGTGCTGGAAGTTGTATGAGAAAACCTATCACAGTTCACTGGCAAACACGATTATCAACGATCTCCAATGCGACTTGTTTGTGATTAAGCCGGTTAATGCCACGCGGGGACTAGGGGTGATCATTGTGGATAAGGATCGTCTCGACAAAACGTTAAAACTGATTCTGGATGATCCCAAGGCCCTAAAAAACACTTCCGATCCCTCTTATGAGCATTGGCTTTATTGCAGTTCCAGTCATTTTCTCGTCGAAGAATTTATCGAGTCGGACCCCGTTGCTTTTCCTCCTGAGAGCAGCAATCTCTACGACTCCACAATGCGTATTCCAATGATTTTGCTCTACCATCAGAAGAACATTCAGATCCACTTTTTGAAAGGTGTTTGGAAATTACCGAAAAAACCCCTCTCTAAAAAAGGAAGTTTAAATGATCGACACAAGTCACGTGCAAAACATTTTTGCAAGGTCTCACAAAGAGTGCAAGAAGCGGTCGAAAAACAACTGAGTGAAGCTTTCATTCCCGTTTATGAACGGCTCCTTCAGCGTGATGGATTAATGCAGGCAACAACAAATGAGGCCGCACTGCGTGTAAAAGCTGCTGCTATGCATTAAGAATGACACAAATTATTCATCAATCCCCTTTAGGAAAAAAAAGCGCCCCTGCAACGGCCTACTCTCCCTCTTTACTCTTCCCTATCGAGCGTCGAATCAAAAGAGAAGAGATTGGCATTTCCTCACCTCTCCCCTTTAAAGGGGTAGACATTTGGAATAGCTATGAGTTCTCCTGGTTGAATGCAAAAGGAAAACCAAGGGTTGCACTCATTGAGTGTCATATTCCTTCCCACTCTCACTCTTTAATCGAATCAAAATCGTTTAAGCTCTATCTAAACTCGTTTAGTCAAACCCGATTTTCTACTATCGAAGACATCATTGACACACTCCATCATGACATCAGCGGGGCAGTGGGAAGCTCAATTTCGATCAAAGTGCTGCAACTCCAAGAGTTAGTCGGGCAAAAGCTCGAAGAATTTTCAGGAATATGCCTTGATGGTTTAGATATTGAGACAGATCAATACACCCTTGATCCTTCCTTGCTCCAATGCTCAGAAGAGATCGTCGAAGAGGATGTGTATAGCCATTTGCTGAAATCGAACTGTTTAATTACAGGACAACCCGATTGGGCAAGTATTTTGATTCGGTATCGCGGAAAAAGAATCGACCATCCGTCGCTTCTCAAATATCTGATTTCGTTTCGCCAACATTGCGAATTTCACGAACATTGCGTGGAACGCATTTTTATGGATATCTGCCATTGGTGCAAGCCTCGTCAACTCACTGTCTATGCCAGATATACCCGTCGAGGAGGCTTGGATATCAATCCCTTTCGCTCGAACTTTGAAGCCTTCCCAAAAAATTTTCGAGAAGTTAGACAGTAGCGCTAAATACTTTCAATTTTAAGTGCCGGTTTTCCTTGAGCCTCTAAAAGAACGTTTTCTCTTTCAAGAAGCTCTTTTCCGGCGAAAACGACCGATGCTCCCGTGTTGTATTTAGGCTTGATATGCTGTTCGATGGCTTCGACCACCTCCTTTCGGGTAAGCCCAAGAAGGCGGTCCCGAAAAGCCTGTCGAATTTTTGGGGTTTTACCCTCGCGATGCCAAGCGTAGGAAGTAGATCCGCGACTTCCCGGAGAGATGGGGGAATCTAAGTTTTGAATGACTTCCAGTTTTGCTTCGTGAAGATCCGATTCGTCGAAATGATTTGCCGCCGTTTCTGCAATAGCTTCCTCGAAAGCAGCGAATGTTTCTGCAATATTAGGATCTCGCCACGAAAAAAAAGAAAACTTCCCGGACAACGCATGATGCTGAGCTCCCCCTCCATAAGCTCCTCCCTGTTCTCGAATACGCGGATGAAGGACAAGACGGTCAAACAATTGGTCTGCCAGGCTCAGAGAAGGGCTGTCGGGATGGGTATAAGGCACGGTTTTAAATGATCGAGCAGTAAACGCGACGGGTGAGCTGATGATACGCCCTTGAGAAGGAATTGTTGGGAGGGTAAAATCGCTGCTCCACGGCTCGTATGGCTTCGTTGCGATATCCTGCAGTCCATAAAATCCTTGATTTTTAAGCCGGTCGTATCTTTTAGAGTCGCAAGAGAGAACCAGGTGGGGATCTTCGAGGCAAAGGATGCGTTCTTGCAGAGACTGCAAGTGGTCGATTAACTGATGGGAAAGTCGATCAAAGTTTTCAGTAAAATTTTTGACTGCATAATAATACTCCAATCCACCCCACGCTTGCGAAATTCTTGAAGCCATGTCCAAACCGCCGGCAGAGAGCGACAAGGCATAGCTTAGGGCATTTTGGTTGATGGACATGCGAAGTGCTGTGAAGTGCTTGGTGATCACCTCTTTAAGCCGAGAAGCGTCGGTAAAATCTGTTGACGCGGCCATCTCATGCAGGAGGGTAAAAAGCTTGTCGGCCTTATGGCCCAGAGCTTTGCCATAGACAAAGAAGTAGGGAGAGATTTGCCGATCATCCGATGCCTGTCTATTCAGCGCCTGTGCCGCTCCTACCCCTCCAACATTTGCAAGGAGGTAGTCAAGATTCTCTTCATACGAGCGGCCTCCGCACCCCATTTGCGGCATAAACAGAGAAAACAAAGATAAAAGGGGCAATTCGCTCTCCTCAATTTTTGGAAGAGGAAAGACGAGGTGGACATAAATGATATCGTTAGTAAAGCAATGATGAGAAAATACATTGAGATTTCCCAGTTTCTCTTCCATAAGGGGATAGTCCTTAGAATGCTTTGGAATATCGGCCAACTCAAGCTTCGGCAATATATCGAGATCGGCTTTTCCCTGTTCTTGCTGAAAAACTTGCAACTCTTCTGCTTGCTGGATAACTTCTTGAACTTGCTGCTGCTTGAGTTGCCGTCGAATGGTTTCAAGCCGCCGACTCTCTTCCTCCCTTTCCCGGGCAGCGAGCTCTTGATCGGGAACGGCGGTGAGACGGACACAATGAGGATTACCAAGAAGGTAGCGGCGGATCAAGGCGGCAAAGGAGCCGGGATCTTCCTGCATCCGTTTCCTTAGGTTGCGGCATAAGGAGTGAACCAAGAGGGCATATTCAGGATCGCCGCCATGTTGGATTAGGGGAGCAGCCCTCATAAACAGACATAACCCGAAGGGATACCCATCGCCGACAATTTCACTGCGATGGAACTCCACCTGATGGATCGCGCTTTCAATAAGATGCCGGGGAACTCCCTCATCGGCAATGGCTTTTAGCGTCTGATAAACAATTTTTTCAACCTCCTCTCCACAGTCGGATCGGCATCCTAGCAATCGGATTGTCAAGGGAACTTCACTGTATTCATCGCCGATTTGACAAATCGCTTGTTTGCACAAACCGCTTCTGAGAAGAGCTTTTTTAAGCGGTGCCGCGTCTGTGCCGAGAAGAGCGATACTAAGAACATGGAGGGCCAAGACATCTTCTTGTTCTTGAATCGGGCAAGTCAACCATCCGAGGCAGACCAACGACTGTTCACTTGGATCCTGCTCCTCAGAAAAGGGATAGCTGATCACTCCCCTCTTGGCTTGATCGAAGCGGGGTTGTTTTGGAAAAGGGGGCAAAGGGTCCTGTTTTTCTACTCCCTGCAGCGCATGTTTTTCGATAAAAGCGAGGTGGCCTTCCAAGGGCATGTTGCCATAAAATAAGAATAAACAGCGGCTTGGGTGATAGAATTGCCTATGAAAGTCGACTAGCTCCCGGTGTGTCAGCTGAGGAATTTCTCTTGGTTCTCCTCCTGAATTGAACCGATAAGTTAGAGAAGGAAACATCATGTTGTCAAAGGCCTCGCTTAATCGGCTATGGGGGTTGGCCAAGTCCCCTTTCATTTCATTGTATACGATTCCTTTGTATTCGAGAGATGACGTTGGATCCGAAGAATCGGCAAATTCCAACCTGTGCCCTTCCTGCATAAAACTCAGCTTGTTAAGGCTAGGGTGAAAGACGGCATCCAGATAGACCTCTAAGAGATGATAAAAATCCTTTGGGATCTGGGTAGCGGCGGGATAGCAGGTAAAATCGGGCCCTGTCAGTGCATTCATAAATGTGTTTAAACTACGCCGCGCCATGCTAAAAAAGGGGTCTTTGACGGGAAATTTTTCTGAACCGCACAAGACCGTATGTTCGAGGATATGCGCCACGCCATTGGAGCTGTCGGGAACCGTCTGAAAAGAGAGGCAGAACACGTTCTCATCATCATCGTTAGCAAGATGAATGACCTTAGCTCCGGTGGGATAGTGGACTAATTCAAGGAAGAGGCATTGAATTTCTGGAAGATCGACGGTTCTTACGACCGTAAAATCGCCAAACTTATCTCCTTTTGCTCGTATCGATTGAGTTTCCATGCGTAGGAGTATAGTTGACTATTTTTTTAATGCCAATATAAGTTATGATATTAGTCTATGAAAAAAATTCATCTATTGCCGAATGTCATTACCGCTTTCGGCCTATCATGCGGTCTTTTCGTTATCTTTAAAATCAGTATGACCGGGCTTGGCGAAGCGAATCCTCAGGTCTTGACGGCAACTGCCGGCATCATGCTTCTTGCTGTTTTTGCCGACCTGCTCGATGGAGCCATCGCCCGGGCCATAAAGGTAGAAAGCGATTTTGGAGGATTTTTCGACTCGCTGGCAGATGCCATTACCTTTGGAGTCGCCCCTTCGGTGATCGTCCTAAAAACGTTTTCCATGCAGCCCGGAACGCAACTATCTTTTCTTCTCACAACGTCGGTGATGGTCTATTCCGTCTGCGGGGTTCTCAGGCTTGTCCGGTTCAACGTAACGAGTGTGCTTGCAAAAGACAATGCCCACGCACTTGCTATCCACAGAAAAAATTTTATAGGACTGCCGATTCCGGCAGCCGCTGCCGCGGCAGTCTCTGCCAACTTATTTCTGATCTCAGAGGAATTTAGACAGATGATCAATGTCGACGAAGAAACTCGTGCGTGGATGTTCATTTGCGCCATGATCCTTTTAGGATATTTGATGGTCTGCCGATGGAAATTTCCCAGCCTCAAAGGATTGCGATTAAGGATTACCTCTTTTCAGTTGGTGTTTCTTACTGTTCTAACCGCTGTCATCATCTTCTATGGCATTCTTCACCAATTTTCCGTTATGTTCTTTTGTTTTTCATGGCTTTACATCGTTGTGGGAATCATCCTATCATTGGTTCGACTGATATCGGGAAAAAGGCTCAAGACCCTGGAAGACTATGAGTGCGGGGAAGAGGAAATCGAATGGGAGCAGTAAAAAATCACGTGATTCCCAGTTCGTAAGAGATCTATAGTCATTTTTTTTTCTTAAAACAGAGGTTCATGGAGTAGTGTTGCAAAAATCAAAAAATGGCAGTTTTCAAAAATTTCGGATCTCAATTCTCAGTCATTTACAAAATCAAAATTTGCCATAAATTGATTTTTACAACACTACCATAGCAACTACCTGTAGACCCCAATCTTTACCTCGAGCCCCCAATCGAGCATGTTTAGCGTATGAGCTTAGGAAACGGGGGTTTGACGTAATAGTAGAAAAACCGGTGCCTGTCTTTTATGATGAAGTTCAATTGGAATGTGGCTTCCGAGCTGACTTATTGATCAATAA
>JBAUVX010000056.1:0-3386 GCA_049583465.1 Waddliaceae bacterium
GGAAAAGTTGGTTGATGGCCTTCATCGAATCATAAACGGATTTTGAGCTTAGAACTGCCCCCGTCCTTTCTCTCTGTGTTCTCTGTGTCTCTGTGTTTTACACTAACAACCATGCTTTAAATGAGTGATGAAACTAGTACCTGCGCATTATCAACCGAAATCGCAAAATCGCAATTCGCCCATGGCGTAATACTACCCCTTTTACGATCGTTCAACCGCGGGGCTTTGGCGCGGCCCAACCCCTTAATTTAAGCTTGACAGAGCACTAGAGGGTGTCGTCAAATTTGGAATCAGCTTTCTTTGAGATGATTTTCTCCCTAGGAAGGTAAGGAAGAGGAGAGGCGGCACCCTCTAACGCCCTACCCATAAGCAAGCAGCAGGGCTTTAGCGGTGTTGGAGATTGTGGGATTAGGTTCACGAGCGAGAATTTCCGCAAGTTTTAGTCCTTCATGCCTGCGGCCAAGCATAAAAAGCGCTTTTGTGAAATTCAGGAGAGTTGGGGTGTGATCCGCCTCCAATGTTAACGCACGGTCAAGGCTTTTCAACGCTTTTTCCGGATGTCCTAGCTGTAGATGCAAAGCACCCAGTGTCTGTACATCATAGGCACTGTCAGGATCCAGCACGACCAAAGCTTCAAAAATGGGGAGGGCGATGTCATATTTACCCTGCCGAATATAGGCAAAGCCTGCCAGCCGTAAATCTTCGAGTTGTTCTTGCGTCCAACCCAGTTGCTCCAGCCAGTTAATTCTCCCCATACCGTTAACCTTGCAAGAACTGACCGACACGTCCTATGATAAAACTCAGCCATTCATTGATTTTGCCAACTTGGGTCAAACAGCCCAATATTGCTCGCCGTTCTCTTTCTTCTTCAGGAGATTGGCATTCAATCGAGCTAATCTTTTCTTCGTCTTCCTCTTGTTTCTCGAGGGAGCCAAGTGTAGGAGCAACGCGGAAAAAAGCAAAGGGGGAGCGGCGAATACTTTTAAATCGCTTTGGAGGAAAGAAATAGGCCCAAGGAGTGACAACAGGCGCGACTCCAAGAAGCAGATCGAGCTCAGTCAGTTTTGGATAGGTATCGAAGAGGATCGTTTGTGGTGGAATAGACGCAGCTTCTCCAAGGCGGAGCTCTTGATTTGTTTGCTCCAACATCCTTGTGCGAATCGCATAAAGGTTGTAAATGCTGATATCTAGCTGGTCAATTGTTGTCATCGCGACGCTCCTTTTCTTGCCTCGTAGGAAGGTGTCGTCAGATTTGGAATCAGCTTAAATTGAGTTCTTTTCTTCTAAAAAGCCAATTATCTCGGAGAAACCCTTCGAAATTTGACGACACCCTCTTAAGCGCCTAAAAAACGCTGCCGGGAAATCGATGATAACCGGGGCTCTAGCAAAAAGATATTTCCCTACCACTTTTTATTTTAACAGTTTATGATTTTTTCGTAAACAGGAGGTTTTGCAATGAAGGCACCCCATGAATCGGTTCTTGTAGGCGAGTGCTTGGATGCCTTTGCCGGCATCGACATTGCTGTCTTTGTGGATGGAACCTTGGGAGCGGGCGGACATGCTCAAAAAGTATTAGCCGCCCATCCGGAAGTTCACCGTTTGGTAGGGATTGATCAAGACTCTTATTCCTTAGAGGTTGCGGGCAAGCGCTTGAGCCGATGGAAAGACAAGGTGCAGTACATTGAGGGAAATTTTTCTGATTTAGACAAACATCTTGATGCTTGCCGCATCGGGGAAATTGACGGAATGCTCCTCGATCTTGGAGTTTCATCGATGCAGCTAGAGGAATCCGAAAGAGGATTTAGTTTTTCCAAAGATGGACCTCTGGACATGCGCATGGATCATAAAGGAGAGTTGACCGCTGCGGACATCGTCAACACATGGTCCGAAAAAGAACTCGGGAGGGTGTTTCGCGATTATGGGGAAGTACGGCGCTGGAGGGCGGCGGCAAAAACGATCGTTCTCGCGAGAAAAGAGCAGCCCATTTTAAGAACAGGGCAACTCGTTGGCTTATTGCAGTCGCTTCTAACCAACCGGAAAAAAACAAACATCCACCCTTTGACACTCATTTTTCAAGCCCTGCGCATTTGTGTCAATCAGGAGCTTGAAAAGCTTGAAATGGTGATTCCTCAAGCGATTAGGCGGTTACGTCCCGGAGGAAGGCTTGCCGTTATGAGTTTTCACAGTTTGGAGGATCGCATTGTCAAGAATGCTTTTCGCTATGCTTCAAGCGATAAAGAAACCACCTCGGGCATTGCGGGTGTGTTTCTCTCGAAAAAGCCCGAAGTTGGCATACTGACAAAAAAACCGATCATCCCGAGTTCGGATGAAATGCATAGAAATCCGCGTAGCCGAAGCGCCCGTTTACGAGTCATTGAAAAGCTCGCCGATCATTAAATCGATTTTCATTTCCCGGTCCTAAAAATGCATCAGGGGGTCCAAGCATGGCTTTACCATCAAGCACCCTGAGTGGTTGGATAGTACGACTGCAGTAATGGCTCGATCACGGTCAACCATGCACCCCAAACGCCGATCCTGCATGGTTTGAACGAAAGCGCGACGCAATCCCCTGACTTTAGTCATGGAGTCAAGGAGCGGCTTGCATTATATTATCCGCTACAATATAACCATTTGCATGATTCAAACCCAAATCAAATTAAGGGTAAAACCTAAGCAAGAAGCAGTTCTTTCCGAATGGCTTTTAATTTTGACTCGTGCTTGGAATTGGGCAATCCGAAAAATCGAACTCGATGCAAAGGACTGTATTTTCTACAGAAAGAAGGAGTTTCAAAATCTGCTGTCGAATCATGGCAAGAAGCTCGATATACCATCACACACCTTGCAAGGTATGTTATGTACCGCTTGGGATGCTTGGAGCCGATGTTTTAAAAAGCTAGGGAAAAAACCCGGGCTTAAAGGTTGTCGAAACCGTCTCAACTCGATCCCTTTTCCTGACCCGATAAAGAGATCTGATGGTGTTTATATTAAGCTCCCGGTAATTGGTTTGATTCGCTTTCACAAGCAGGAAATCCCTCCGGGAAAGATTAAATGTGGTCGTATTATTAAGCGTGCATCCGGTTGGTATCTTTGCCTCTTTATCGAGGCGGAATCGAAGGCTATCCCGCATAAAAGTCACGGAAAAATCGGTATTGATCCGGGATTTAAGACCTCATTGACACTCTCCGACGGGGAAAAGATTCAGAAGCCAAAACGGCTACAGCAAATAGAAAGACGACTGGCACAGGCTCAAAGAGGGAAAAGGAAAAAACTGACCACAAGATTGCAAGAAAGAATTAAAAATCGTCGTAAAGACGACAACCATAAGCTATCTCGGAAACTTATAGAGAAATACGACACCATCGCTTTTAGCAAAGATAATATCAAAG
>JBAUVX010000057.1:0-2533 GCA_049583465.1 Waddliaceae bacterium
AAACGTCGCCAAGCTTTCAGAAAAGGGAAATTTCATCCCTTGTTCTTTTTAAATAATTCGGGACAAGAAATAGGGGGATTTTCAGAGGAGCTTCTGACTGAAACAGGTTAACTTTGTCTCACCCCACTCATACGGTGTGTGTCAAACTGAATATGGAATTAGGCAACGAGCCTTTACAGTTTGAAGGTCTCATAACGCATTAACAATTCGCCCATGGGGTATATCAAGTAAAACTTATGGGTAATAGTATGTTTGCGGGTTTGCGTTTGATTTTTTTTGGGAGGACACTTACGCAACAAGGCTAAGTCACGCTCTTCCTTTCCGTGAGAGCAATTTTCGTTGATTAAGAGTTCATTGACGTTGCAATCAATCACAATTTGTAGCATTATCTCATCAAAAATAGTTTGTGTTAGTTATGATCTATTATATTGATTATTTTAACGAGTTGATTAAATCGGGCTCAATTTTTTGGTTTTGTGCTCTTGCCGGTTCGGGCATGTTTCTTATTCAATTCATAATTAATATTTTCGACATTGGCGATCACGATAGCTTTGATACCAGCGATATTTCCTCCGATACTATTCATGATGGGGGTCAGGACTCTGCGGACGTTAAAAAATTCAAGTGGCTATCTATGCAGACTATCACTGGATTTCTGATGATGTTTGGGTGGACAGCCATCACATGCCAAAATGAATTTGGACTCCAAGACTCCATTACGATTGGAATATCCCTTACTTTAGGCATATTTGCAGCGCTGATTATTCGCTCTATTTTTAAGTTAGCTAAAAAGCTTAGGAGCTCAGGAAGCGTATATAGGATTGAAGATGCGATAGGGAAAGAAGGGTATGTCTATCAATGTATTCCAAAAAGGGGCAAAGGCAAAGTTTCAATGTCGTTGCATAATTTTACACATGAAATTGACGCCATATCCCACCACTATGAAGACTTACCTTCGTTTATGCGCGTAAAAATTATTGAAAAAAGCGACGAAAACACAGTTGTCGTTGCACCACTATTATCACCACTATTATAAAGGTACTTATGTTTGACATGTCATATTTAAGCATTACTGTAGCAGGGTTTCTTTTGTTCCTGTTCTCGACAGTATTTTTTCTAGCGAAATTGTATCGTCGATGCCCTTCAAACAAAGTTCTGGTTGTTTATGGACGCGTAGCGGGTAGTAAAACCGTCCAATGCTATCATGGTGGAGGAACATTCATATGGCCATTGATCCAAGGGTATGCTTTCTTGGACTTGACGCCACGCACTATCCACATCCCATTAAAGGGAGCTCTTTCACATCAGAATATACGCGTGAACGTGCCAAGCACCTTTACAGTAGCCGTAGGCATCACTCCAGATGTTATGAATAACGCAGCCGTTAGGATGCTTGACTTGGGTCACAAAGAAATTGAATTGATGGCCACAGAGATTATTATTGGACAGCTTCGTCTAACAGTAGCTTCTTTACGAATTGAAGAAATCAATCAAGATAGAGAACGCTTTTTAGATTCTATTAAGAAAAATATTGAGCCTGAATTACATAAAATCGGTCTAACTTTACTCAACGTCAACATTACAGATATAACTGACGAATCGAATTATATTGAAAGCATTGGGATGAAAGCCTCTTCGATGGCTGTGAACCAAGCTAAAGTGGATGTGGCAGAGCAAGAAAAGCAAGGGGATATCGGAAAATCATTAGCAGAGAGAGACCGTAGGGTATCTGTAGCTTCTTACAATGCAGAGGCAATCAAAGGGGAAAATGACTCCAAAGCTCAAATGGCTTTGACAAATGCTGTATTGGCTGAGAAGGAAGCGGAAGCAGCGCAGCGTAGTCAAGTAGCTAAGCAAAATGCTGAAGCGATGATTCAAAAAGCTCGCGCCTTGGCACAGACTCAACTCTTAGAGGCCGAGCAAATTGTTCCTCAAGAAATTAAGAAGCGGAAAATACAAATTGAAGCTGAGGCTGAAGCTCAAAGCAAGGTCATCATAGCTCGCGGGGAAGCGGAAGCGATCTTGTCAATCCGACAAGCAGAGGCGGAGGGTATCCAAAAGTTGCTAGATGCTAAAGCTACAGGCTATAAACAGCTCTTTGAAGCTTGCGGAGAAGATGCTAAGAGCGCAGCTACAATGCTCTTGATAGAAAAGCTTGAAGAGATCGTGAAACTGCAAGTAGAAGCGATTAAAAACATCAAGATCGACAAGATTACAGTATGGGATAGCGGCAGCTCAGATGGAAAAGGGTCATCGACATCAAACTTCATCAGTCAATTTACGAAATCGCTGCCAGCTCTCCATGATATTGCTTCTTTGGCCGGTCTAGAGCTTCCTCAATATCTTGGAAAAATCAGCCAAGATTCTCTAAGTGAGGATTAATGGCAAAGTTATGAGCAAGGCTGACCTTGAACCTCTCTCGCCTAAAGGCGAAAGATTCCTGTTTCACAGCTTCTAGCAACCTAGACAGCTCCGCAGGCTTTTTCCCCCGTCATCCCGACGGCTCTTAAATTCATAGCACTATTGTGATCTC
>JBAUVX010000058.1:0-2276 GCA_049583465.1 Waddliaceae bacterium
TGCGCTAGCCCTGAAGCCGGTCTGGGTGGGTGTCTCCAACACAATCAAAATTTCCCTCGGAGCGAGAAGAAATTTTACTCAAATCATGATTTTACCTAGGAAAATTTTTACGACTCATAATTGCTGCGACTTTTCACATCCTATTGACGACAATTACAAAATTCTGTATAATACATTGTTCTTTAGAAAGTGTTTCCAAAATCGATCGTTGATTTTCAGAGGTTTATGAACTCATCCGGCCAATAATGCTCGAAATAGTGCGAGACTATGTCTTCGTATTGTTAGCTACGCTTTCGGTAGCCATAACTCCCTGAAAATCAACGCTAATTTTTTCAAACACCTTTTTATGGAAAAAATCATTTGTCAAGAAAAAAAGAAGTAGGTTATTGAGCACAGGTAAGAAACGCACGTTTTGATTCAAGACTCGCGTGAAGAAAATTTATCAACAATCAAACCGGTGTAGGATAACATCGATGAAACATTACAAAAGTGAAAGGCTAAAAAAATTAGAGACTGAGTTGAACGACTTGGAGCAATGGTTAAAACTCGGGTTGGTGCCAAAAAGAGATATTGGTAAGCACAAAGAAGAAATCCGCAGCATTGTTGCAAAGATCGAAGAGGAAAAAGAAAGGCTGCAATTTCTCCGGGAAAGCGGCGAAGCTGAAGAGTACATCGCTCCAAAACGAACCCAGGCACGTGCAGGCTATACGGAAATGCCAAGCATCCCCGATATAGATGCTGCAGAAACGGCGTCGGCCTCCTATCAAGAAACGACCTTTGAAGGAGAATCGGAGCACGGGGCAGGAGGAGAAACGATAACCGCCGAAGAACGTGAAGAAACAGAGGAAAATACGTTAAGCGGGGAAGACGAGGAATCCTATTTTAGCGATCGTAACCGCTGGCGGCGTGGGAAAAATATTATCGATCCTGATGCCGACGAATGGTAAAGGACGCGTTTGACGTCAGCCTATATTTTCATCTTCCTTTCTGCAAACGCAAATGCGATTATTGCCATTTTTACGTCATCCCCGACAATGCTCTTTTTAAAAAAAAATTGAGCGCAAGTTTACGTATTGAATGGGATCGTAGGGCTCCGGAACTGCAGGATCGACAGATAAGCAGCATCTATTTTGGCGGAGGAACACCGACCCTTTTTGGCCCGGACCTGATCCATGACATTCTTGCAAGGATCGGAAAAGGTCCACCTCGCTCTCATTGCGATAGGGAAATTACTCTAGAAGCCAATCCCGAAGATGTCACCCTTGCACTTATGCAGTCCTATGCTCAAGCCGGCATCAACCGCGTCAGCATCGGCATTCAATCTCTTGATCCTCAGCTTTTAACTCTTCTTTCAAGACGCCACTCTGTCAAACAGGCAAAAGAAGCTGTGATGTTAACCCACAAAGCAGGATTCAACAATATCTCTGTCGACCTGATGTACGATCTTCCCGAACAGACGCTATCTAGCTGGAAAAAGACTTTAAGCGACGTCAAGCCGCTTCCGATTACCCACCTTTCCCTGTACAATTTGGTGATTGAACCCCATACTGTTTTTCATAAGAAAAAAAAGACGCTTGCATCCCAACTCCCCGATCCATCCACGAGTGTAGAGATGTACACCCATGCCATTGAAACGTTAAACAGCGTGGGATTCATACACTATGAAATCTCTGCCTTTCAGAGAAACAACAGCTACTCGCGGCACAATGCGGGGTACTGGACAGGACGCCCCTTTTTAGGATTCGGCCCTTCCGCTTTCAGCTACTGGAAGGGTAAGCGTTCCCGCAACATTGCACATCTCGGCCGCTATCATTCTCTGCTTACCGCAGGAAAGTCTCCGATTGATTTTGAAGAAGAGCTTCCCGAACCTTCGAAACGGAGAGAATTATTGGCGATTCATTTACGCCTCCTCCAAGGTGTTGAAATCGAGATTTTTGAGGGCCGCCATGGTCCTTTAGACGAGGAGACAAAAACAACGATCAAACAGCTTGAAGAAGATGGACTCTTGGAGCAAATTGACAAGCATTTGCGCCTCACAAAAAAAGGAATCCTCTTCTACGATACGGTAGCGTCAGAAATTATCTAACGCAAGTTTTTGATCATCTAGCGCTTACATAGACAAAGAACTTCCGAATTTTAATGACTATCGAAATACGATGGCCCCGTAAACAATCACAAGGAGCCATTGAAGAGGTGATTAACCTCTATCTTTTTTCTTTTCCGGTCTTTGTGAGCCTAGTGCTCTGTCAAGCTTAAATTAAGGGGTTGGGCTGCGC
>JBAUVX010000059.1:0-10724 GCA_049583465.1 Waddliaceae bacterium
CACAGGAGGAACATTCGCAGCAGCAAACATTGATGAACGCGATGTTTGTCCTGAGCTGTTGGTCGGAAAAATCAATGGGTTATTATTAGGAGATAAGGGCTTTATCCGCCCTATACTGAAACAGGATTAGGCAACGAGCCTTTACAGTTTGAAGGTCTCATAACGCATTAACAATTCGCCCATGGGGTCAACCATTAAATCTTTCTTAACGTGTTTAATCCCACCTCCCGCAACATGCGGAATGTGGGTTTAATCTAAATGGTTTGCAATTTCTTGGTGAGATTTGAGGCTGCGTGTCGTTGTGTCGACAGTGTTTAATGATTTGATTCCTTTATCTGGAGCTGCCCCTAGCTCCTTGAATTTTCGTGCAGTGACCAGAACACGCCCTTCGAAGGAACCCACTGCCTGGTTATAGGCGGTGATCGTCGAGTCCAATCCTTTCCTGATATCTTCGAAATGTTTCGCAAAAACGAGCAGGCGATCATAGAGTGTTCGTCCTAATTGACTGATTGCCTGGGCATTGTCGGCAATGAGCTCTTGCTGCCAGCCATAGGCAATGGATCTAAGTAAAGCAATAAGAGTGGTTGGCGTTGACAGAATTACCCGCTGATCGACTCCATATTCGATCAAGTTTGGATCTTGTTCTAATGCAGCGCTGAAAAATGCCTCGCCGGGGATAAAGAGGACCACAAATTCGGGTGCAGGTTGAAATTGATCCCAATAGGATTTTGCTGCAAGTTGTGTGATGTGTGTGCGAATCTGATGAGCATGTTTTTTGAGTTTCCCTAGGCGTTTCTCTTCATCTTGTGCTTCTAGCGCTTCTAAATAGGCGTGCAGAGTCGTTTTTGCATCGACAACGATCTGTTTAGCATTCGGCAGCTTAATGATGAGGTCGGGGCGCAATCGCTTGTCGTCAACGGTTACGGATTCTTGTTGGACAAAGTCGCAACGTTCAAGCATTCCTGCCATTTCAACGACTCGGCGTAGCTGGATTTCCCCCCATCTCCCCCGCACAGTCGGAGAACGCAGGGCTTTGACGAGATTCGACGTTTCTGTTTTGAGATACGTTTGGGTGATCGCCAAAGATTTCACCTGTTCATGCAAGCTGACATAGGCAGTTGTCCTGGATTTTTCCATTTCCTGAATGTTGTTTTTAACCTGTTGCAGTGAATCTTTAATTGGTTGGACGAGTGCATGAATGGAGGCCTGCCTTTGGTTTAAATCGCTTTTTGCACTTTCCTGAAACTTTTCCAATTTTGTCGTTGCTAAATCCAGAAACGATCGGGATTGATGTGTCAACGTTTCAGCAGAAAGGGCTTTGAAGGAGTCAGACAGTTGTTTTTGTGCTTCAGTCACAAGAGTCAGTTTTTCCTTGCCAAGCCTCTTTTCTTGCTCTAAGGTTGCTTTCAAGGCGGCTAGGTTGGAGTGAAGGGCGATCTTTTCTTGTTGAAGAGAGGCAATTTCTTTTTCTTTCTTTGCGATTTCCTTTACATAGTCCTTTTCCTTCTTATAATAAGACAAAAGCAGCCAGACAAACATTCCGGCAAAAAAAATCGGGAGCATGTGTTCCATGAGGAAAAAAAATCTCGTTTGTGCTATACATGATGACTATGCTGTATTTTCTTCAAAAAAACAAGCGATGGTTGCTCCCTCTTTTAGCATTTGGGTTGATTGCTCCCTTTACCCCTTTTCTTGATTTGACAATTGCCCACTACTTCTATGATCAAGGGGGAGGGAGATGGGAGCCTTTGCTTTCTCATCCGGCTCTCTCGTTTTGCTTCCAATACGGACCTATTCCCGGGCAAATCATTGCCATTGCCGCACTCTTGGCTTTTTTCAGTTCCTATCTCTTCCCTCATTGCAAAAGTTGGCGTCCTCATGCTTTGGTTCTTGTTTTGACACTCGTTGTCGGAGCGGGTGTAATTTCTTATGCTGTCTTCAAGAGTCATTGGGGACGTCCACGACCGAGGCAAGTGATCCAATTTGGCGGTCAGCAGGAGTTTCGTCCCTTTTATCAACCCAACTTCTTCCAACAGCCGGAACCGTCGAAATCCTTCCCTTCGGGACATTGCACAATGGGGTTTTACTTTTTTGCCGTCGTATTCCTAGGGATGCGTCTACGAAACAAGGCGATTTTCTATTTGGGATTGTTGTTTACGATCTTTTTAGGGCTAGCTTTATCTTTTACCCGCATGGCTCAAGGAGGGCATTTTTTTTCCGATGTCATCACATCTGCTCTTATCATGTGGTTAACCGCTCTCATCATTGATCAGGTCATTTACGAGCGTTTGAAAGGGAAAATCTAACTAGTGCTCTGTCAAGATTAAAATAGGGGATTGAGCCGCGCCAAAGTCCCGGGGTTGGACGATCGTAAATGGGTCCGTATTGACTTAATACTGACCCATTTACGATCGTTCAACCGCGGGAGCTTTCGCGCAGGCTCAATCCTTCATTTTAAGCTTGACAGAGCACTAGCTCAGTATCCTAGGCGAAGGAGGAATCCGGTTTAACCTTTGAATCTTTTTCGGTATAAGCCGGAATTCCTCCTTATCAGGAGCATGGATGGGGATATTCAGGAAGTTTGATTTCCTCTAGTGCTTCCACCTCTGTAGCTGCCTCCATTGGGGTTCATTCCTCCTCTTCTGCCGGGGCGGCGAAATTGTCGACCATTTTGCGGTCCCCCTCTTCGATTGGGGTTGGGAGGCTGAAATTGTTGATCTCTTTGAGGTCCGAATCCTTCTCCGGGAGGAGGAGGTTGACCACCACCCTGCGGTCCAAAACCATGGCCTGGCGGAGGAGGAGGTTGATTGCCGCCTTGCGGTCCAAATTCTCCTTGATTGGGTGGAGGCGGATGCATCGGTCTTCTTGGTTGTCCTGGAGGAGGAGGATATTGAACATTGGCATTATCAGGATCGGGGGTATAGGATTGCGCGTCGTAATAAATGCTTTCTTCCTCCTCATACATGTCATCTTGATTTTGACCGTTATTTTGATTTTGAGTTGTAAAATTTCCCGGTTCATAAGCGTCATAATATCCCTGAGCCCTTAAAGGTTGATGGCTCATCATTAAAAAGAACATCGCATAGACTGCTATGGCCAAAGGCATGGGAGTGATTTTGAGACAATGGTACATGGCGTTTTCTCCGTTTTAAAAGGTTATCTTTTTTCTTTAGTATCCTTGTTAGGGCATTCTCTAATTTTTTATCAACACTTATTTTAGAATTGTCGTGCAAAACTTGATGGGTTTGTGCCTGCGGCAAGATGAGTCTATCGCGTCTTTACAGCAGAACCTGCATGGCTTGCAGATCGGTTCTGTGAATGATGACAATTTTTCTTTATTTTATCTTAAAATGGTGCTATATTTTTATTTTTTATCAGTGTTTTAGAGAGTGTTTTTTCCATCATGCTGCAAGCACGCCTGACCGGGTTTGGCTCTTATGTCCCCGATGACGTTTTATGCAATCACGATCTAGAAAAAATTGTCGATACGACGAATGATTGGATCGTCACGCGTACGGGAATTGAAGAAAGACGTATAGCCAAAGAGAACGAAACGTCTTCCGATATGGCCATTCAAGCAGGAAAGGATGCGCTCAATGATGCCGGGATAGATCCGGACCGGGTTGACTTGGTTGTCGTGGCAACAGCGACTCCGGATTATCTCATGCCGAGTACGGCGGCATTGGTGCAAGCGGAACTCGGAGCCGTCAATGCTGCAGCGGTTGATTTTCAAGCAGCTTGCACAGGATATTTGTACGGTCTTTCCATGGCAAAGGCTTATGTAGAATCGGGGATATATCGCACGATCTTGCTCATTGCCAGCGATAAGATGTCGGCGTTTATTGACTACCAAGACCGCAATACTTGTGTTCTCTTTGGAGACGGAGCATCCGCTGCGGTCATTGCTCACAAAGGGAGCGGCCTTGCCATTAGCAGCATCTGTTTAGGAGCGGATGGGAAGCAAGCAGAGCTGATCATGATCCCGGCCGGAGGATCGAAATATCCCGCGTCGAGTCAAACAGTCAGCCAAGGACAGCATTATTTTAAGATGTCGGGCAAGGAAGTTTTCAAGCATGCCGTTCGTCGGATGAGCTCTGCCGCTCAGGAGTGTCTCCATCAAGCAAAATTAAGAGAAGATGAGATCAGTTGGTTAGTTCCTCACCAAGCAAACGAACGCATTATCGATGCTATGGCTAAACAATTCCACATTCCTCTATCCCAAGTAGCAAAAACACTGAAAAAATATGGGAATACCTGTGCTCCAAGTTTAGCGATTACTTTGGATGAGCTGCAAAAAACCAAGACCATAAACACAGGGGAACATTTACTCCTTGCGGCTTTTGGCGCAGGATTGACGTGGGGAGCTGCTGTGCTCACAAAAATTTAGGATGAAAGCATGAGCTTTGCGTTGAAAAATCAAAAAGCAGTTGTGACCGGAGCAACGGCCGGCATAGGAAAGGCGATTGCAAAAAAATTTGCCCAGCAAGGAGCACACGTTGCAATTATTGGAACACATCCGGAACGGGGAGCGGCTGTTGTCGAAGAAATCAACCGATTGGTTAAAGAGGATCGGGTCAAGTTTTATCGGGCGGATGTTTCCGATACGAGTGCCGTTAATCAAACGATTGGAGAAATACTCGAGGTGTTTAATCATGTGAATGTTTTGGTCAATAACGCAGGAATTGCTCGTGATAATCTGTTGATGAAGATGGCAGAAAATGATTGGGATGATGTGATGGCAATAAATGCGAAGTCCTGTTATAATACGTCTCGAGCTCTTGTGCGTTCGATGATGAAAGCAAGGAGCGGTAAGATCATTAACGTGAGCTCTGTGGTTGGACTCATCGGCAACATAGGGCAAGCAAATTATGCTGCTTCTAAAGGAGCTGTCATTGCCTTCACCAAGGCCTTAGCTTTAGAACTTGCACCGAGAAATATTTGTGTGAATTGCATCGCTCCGGGTTTTATTTCGACCCGTATGACTGAGGCATTGTCGCAGGACAAAAAGGAAAAAATTCTTTTAAAGATACCATTTAACCGTCTTGGGACTCCTGATGAAGTAGCAAATGCTGCTCTATTTTTGGCAAGTGATATGTCAGATTATATTACCGGCCAAGTCATCACGGTTGACGGGGGAATGGTGACGTAAAACTTTAAACACGGGTTTCTTGCAAAAAGCGGTCAGCGTGGGTTTGCAAGAGCTCCAATATGAGGAAACGAAACGATGTCCATAGAACAAGAAGTCATTGATATTGTTGTTGAGCAGCTAGGTGTTGATAAACCCGATGTCACAGCAGAGAAATTTTTTATCGAGGATCTCAATGCTGATTCTCTCGATTTAACGGAACTGATTATGACTTTTGAAGAAAAGTTTGGCACAGAAATCAGTGAAGAGGAGGCTGAAAAGCTCAAAACTGTTGGCGATGTTGTCGCCTATATTGAGCAAAACACAAAAGAATAGCCTCCCGGACACATTCTCAACTCTTCAACGTAATGAGGGGGTGGGCCAATAAGAAGTGTTCGATCTCACTCGCATGACTTTTTAACGCCCGGTCCAAAGCATACTTTTACCCATAAGTTTTTTTGACAAAAATTCCAGGATCATCCTACCTAGGCAACCCATCATTTTTGAGCAATTTTTTCCGTACTAGTGCTCTGTCAAGATTAAAATGGGGGATTGAGCCGCGCCAAAGTCCCGGGGTTGGACGATCGTAAATGGGTCCATATTGACTTAATACTGACCCATTTACGATCGTTCAACCGCGGGAGCTTTCGCGCAGGCTCAATCCTTTATTTTAAGCTTGACAGAGCACTAGCTAAATCTTCAGATCTAAAGCCGATCAATAAGAAAGATTTAATGGTTGGAAAATCTTTTTAATTAACCGGTATTAGTCTCTTCTTGATTTTTTTTGACAACATGATAAGATGACTCTGAGGATGTCTTTGGAGAGAATATGGATTATCGTCGACTTGGGAGATCGGGCCTTAAGGTCAGTGAGCTTTCGTTTGGTTCGTGGGTAACATTTGCAAAAGATCTCGATCTTGCAGGGGTTAAAAAATGTATTCGTCTCGCCTTCGAAAGGGGAGTCAATTTTTTTGATAATGCAGAAGCTTATGCAAATGGGATGTCGGAAATCCTCATGGGAAAGGCCATAAAGGAGTACCGAAGGGAAGATCTGGTTATCTCCACAAAAATTTTTTGGGGAGGGAATGGTCCCAATGACACCGGCCTTTCGTGGAAGCGGCTCATGGAAGGGACGAAAAATTCTTTAAAGCGTCTTCAGCTTGAATATGTCGATCTTCTGTTTTGTCATCGGCCCGACGAGACAACCCCGATTGAGGAAACGGTAAGGGCAATGGATGTGTTGATTCGCTCAGGCCGGGTTTTTTACTGGGGAACTTCTGAATGGAGTGCGCAGCAAATCGAAGAGGCCCATCGAATCGCAAAGGAAATCGGAGCGATTCCTCCCGTTATGGAACAACCGGAGTACAATCTCTTTAATCGATCGAAGGTTGAAGAGGAATTTTTGCCTCTCTATGATAAGTATGGGATGGGAACAACCATCTGGAGTCCTTTGGACTCGGGTATTCTCACAGGAAAATATGCCAAGGGAATTCCGGAGGGCAGCCGTTTTGGCAAGCATCCCGAGCTCAGCGGCCGCCTCACCCAAGAGAAGCTTGATCAGGTCAATGAGTTAGCATCACTAGCTCGTGAGCTCAACTGTACACTTGCACAATTGTCGATCGCATGGTGTTTAAAAAATCCTCATGTGAGTACGGTGATTACCGGAGCTGCAAATGCCGATCAACTGGGAGAAAATATGGAAGCTATTCATGTGAAACATCTTCTCGATGAAGGAGTCATGCAGAAGATACAAACGATCATTGGAGGGAAAAGATGGGAAGGAATCTTGCAGAAAAGCTGATTGAAAGCCACCTGGTAGAAGGGAAGATGATTCCCGGCGAAGAGATTGGGTTAAGGATCGATCAAACACTCACTCAAGATGCGACGGGAACGATGGTGATGCTGGAATTAGAGGCAATGGAATTGGATCGTGCAAAAACAGAAATTTCCGTGCAATATGTCGATCACAACCTCCTTCAAGAAGATTTTAAAAATGCCGACGATCACCTTTTCCTGCAAAGTGCTAGTCAAAAATTCGGTATTTGGTACAGCCCGGCAGGAAACGGGGTGAGCCATCCCGTCCACATGGAAAGGTTTGCTCTCCCGGGAAAAACTTTACTCGGCTCTGATAGCCATACAACGGCAGCGGGTTCGATGGGGATGCTCGCAATGGGAGCCGGCGGTCTGGAAGTGGCGATGGCCATTGCGGGAAAACCGTATCATTTGAATATGCCGAAAGTCATGGGAGTCAAACTCACAGGGAAGCTGCCGGACTGGGTGAGCGCCAAAGATATCATCCTCGAGATGCTCCGCCGCTACGGGGTCAAAGGGGGGATTGGGTGGATATATGAATACTATGGACCCGGACTCGAAGAACTCTCTGCCATGGATCGGCATGTGATTGCGAATATGGGAACCGAACTGGGGGCCACTGCTTCGACATTTCCCGCGGATGACAGAGTAAAAGAGTTTCTCGTTTCGCAAAACCGCGCTGATGATTGGATGCCGTTTTTCCCCGATGAAGATGCTTCCTACGATGAATACGATGAGATCAATCTCTCTGAATTAGAGCCTTTAATTGCTTGTCCTTCCAGCCCCGGCAATGTAGTTCCTGTGAGAGAAGTTGCGGGAAGAAAGATTTATCAGTCGATGGTTGGATCCTCGGCGAATCCGGGATTTTGCGACTTTGCCGTCGCTGCGATGATTGTGAAAGGAAAACAGGTCAGCGAACATGTCTCTTTCGATATCAATCCCTCTTCCCGTCAAATTCTAGAAGACATCACGAAGGGGGGATATCTGCAATCGTTCATTCATGCGGGAGGACGGATCCACCAAGCGGGGTGCAATGGCTGCATTGGAATGGGGCAGGCGCCTGCGACAGGAAAAAACAGCCTAAGAACTGTACCGCGCAATTTTCCCGGGCGTTCCGGTACCAAAGAGGATAGCGTTTACTTATGCAGTCCGCAGGTCGCAGCAGCCTCGGCGTTGAAAGGGGTGATTACCGATCCTCGCGATTTAGACATCTCCTGTCCAAAAGTCAAAGAGCCGGAGAGGGCCAGTATTAATCTCAGCATGCTCCAGCCTCCTCCTGAATCGGGAGCTGGGATTACCTTGCTCAAAGGGCCCAATATTAAAGACCTTCCTCTTTTTGACGACCTTCCCCAATCGGTTAAGGGAGCTGTCTCAATTAAAGTGGGAAATGATATTTCCACCGACGAAATTTTACGTGGAGGGGCGCAAGTACTCCCTTTTCGCAGCAATATCCCGGCGATTAGCCGGTTTACTTTTTATCAAGTCGATGAAACGTATTATGATCGTGCGATGTCTCTCCAAAAAGAGGGGCATTTCATTGTTGGGGGATTGAACTATGGCCAAGGGTCTAGCCGGGAACATGCAGCGATTGCTCCACGATTTTTGGGCGTAAGGGGGGTGTTGGTCAAAAGCTTTGCCAGAATTCATCGGCAAAACCTCGTCAATTTTGGCATTGTCCCCTTGGTTTTTATGGAGCCCAATGATTATGCCAATATCGATCAGGGCGACATTTTATCCATTGATCATCTGCATGAGCAAGTAAAGACCGGAAATGAGGTGACAGTGTTCAATCAAACAAAAGGGCAGAGCTATCCGATGTCTCACAATCTAAGCCCACGGCAGATTGATATTCTCCTATCGGGCGGGATGATTAATCGTTTTAGAAAATAGGCTTAATTCTATGAGACAGCGATAAGCTGCTCCCGTTTGTGTTCTTTTTGCTGAAATAAATGCATCTGCTTTTTGCTTTCAGCGTAGACGAGGCATTCCGCTTGATTCAGCACATGAGTCATCCGTTGTTTCCTCATCGAGAGGGTGCTATTCATTTGGTCGATATTCAAGAGAGTAATGGCAGGATGCCGGCATAGTTTTGGTTCGACGTTTCTTGGAACACAAAGGTCGATGATGAGTTTATGGCTCATTTGTGTTTGCGATAAATTCTTTTTTGAAATGAGATAGCCCGAAAACCGGGTGCCGACAATGATCCAGTCAAAAGCCGTCCATTCGCCGAGTCTTTCCCAATCCAATTGTTTAAGTCGGTATTTTTCGGCGATCAATTGAGCAGGAGCCGGGCTTCGATTCGTGATCGTGATATGCTTAAAGTGCTTATGTGTTAAAAAAGAGACAATTTTTTGGTTGATTTCCGATGCTCCGACGATAAGAATAGTGGATGTTTCCGGTTCTCCAAACGTTTGGTAGCCTCGATGAAGGATGGCATGCTCTAGATCGGGAACACCTCGCCCTAAGGGCAGGTGTGTTCGCACCCGTTTGCCGATTTTTAGAGCTTTTTGGAACAGAAAGTGGATCTCTTTCGGCATGGATAAATAGTTTAAAGCATGTTCGTAAGCCTGTTTCACTTGCCCTTGGATTTCCGTTTCGGCCACGATGGCGCTGTCTAAACCCGCGGTGACTCTTGCTAGGTGGCTGAAACAATCGAGGCCAAAATAAGAGTAGAGCTTTTGATCGAACGTTTCTTCAATATTCTGGAGGTCCTTTCTCAAAATATTGATGATGTAACTATGGCAATCAGTGAGGTTTTCGGAAGAAAAATAGACCTCTGTCCGATTACACGTGGACAGCAGCACTAGCGTATGTTGATGATGCATCGATCTTTCAGGGCAAAAACGTTGTTGGCAAATTGTCGCAAACGATTCGCGAAGTTTTAAACCGGCAAGCTTATGATTAATGCCTACGACCCCAATGCGCATCATCTGTATTGCGACCTCATCTCTTCCCTCGACTTTGCACCATGCCCCATCAAGCAAAATATATAAAGAAGAAAAGGATTCTAAAAAAGGAAATTATTCGTAAAAGTTCCTTGGTGGTGGTGGTTGGAATTCGGGAACCTCCATTAAAGCCCTAGCGGCAGCAGCAGCCTTAGACTCAATTTCCCCAAGGCGAGACGTAATGTCCTTAAGACCTTTATTTCTGAGTGTTTCGTTGGCCGTCTTCTCAAAACCGACAGCATATAGTGCTCTGCAGCCTGCCGCTAGAGCTTTTTCCCGGCAACTATCTCGTAAACTTTCCAGTCCCGCAAAGTTCAAAACAATGCCCCGCCACGGCACCCAGGAAAGCAAGCCCGAAGCCCGGGACCCCAATTACAGCGGCTTTTACAAGCCATTTTATGCCTTTCCCAAAGGTGAAGAAGGCTATTGATAGAGGTGAGACCAATAAGATTGTTCGCTACATGTTTGACTTCAAGAGTGAGGTTGAGCAATACACCGGCAAAAAGATTGATATCAACAAACAGATTGATGAAGTCCAAAGACAAGCGAAAACTCAGGGTCAAAAGATTGATGATAAGTATATCAAAGCAATCAAAAAAGAATTTCATAAAACTGATAAAAAACACAAGCATAACCCCATGGGCGAATTGTTAATGCGTTATGAGACCTTCAAACTGTAAAGGCTCGTTGCCTAATTCCATATTCTGTTTGATACACACCGTATGAGCTAGCAATTTTCTCCAAAATCGAGAAGCCTGATGCCAAAGATTTCGAGCTCGAACCTTCTCTATATGAAACCGTTCTGAAAGTTGACCAATCACGGTTTCTATAAGCCGACGAGT
>JBAUVX010000060.1:0-2145 GCA_049583465.1 Waddliaceae bacterium
TTTCGAGGATTTCTTCAAGAATTTTTTCCGGGTCATTCATGGCTGCATTCTCCTTTTATTGTGGATTAAAAGGAAAGAATGCAGCTTTAGTCTATTTGCTGTTAAGCACGCTCACCGCAAGGACACGCTTAGCAGGGGAATTTTGTGTTCCCAAACATACCAATCTAAAAGATTGATTCCTGCACTTAAGAAGAGGCCGCCTAAGGTCATAGCGAGAGGAATGAACCAAAGACTTCTTTTCAACATGTCGGCTATATTTTGTATAAATGCCGTCATCTATTTTCCGATAAGTATGAAAATCCCTGCGGCAAGGCTGAGACCCCCAAGAATCATGGGAGGTATGGAAAATCCCCCTATCAGTGCGGTGATGCCTAGTAGAATAAGATAGGCAGACAAAAGCAGCATGCCGATGTTTTTGGTGATATTCATGTTAACCCCTCTCTTAAAATAATTGATTTTTCCTTAAAGAATTTACTTTTACATATAGGAGAATATTTGAATCAAAGTCAATTCGATTGTTTGTTTTTTTAATCCTATCCGTATTATTGATTTGGATAAGGATAGATTTAAGAGGAGTGCAAGGGAAGAAGCTGAGATGAATGATAGGGGGGGCTGCGGTCAAGCTCACAGCGACCTCGAATTCACGCGATTCCTTGTAGACGCTGGCATCGACTCCTTCTCGATAACGCCAGACAGCTTTGCCGCTGTGCTGAAAAACGTTGCTCCCGAAGAAAAGAAAAAACCGTACGCATTCCAAAGAGTCAAGGTTTTTTTCTCCCAAATCACCGAAGGAAATATAAAAGAGGGTATTATGTTCGGAAAAAGATTTCATCTTCTTACAGTGAATCAAATCAGCATCGGCTTTGATGTCAGCTGGTTTTTTATCGCCATCCTTCTCACCTGGACTCTAGCGGGAGGATACTTTCCTCACTACTACCCAGGACTGGAGGGGTATTCTTATTTTTTTATGGGGCTGCTGGGGATGCTGGGACTATTTTTATCGGTCGTTCTACACGAGCTAGGCCACGCCCTGACTGCGAAACGGTTTGGTCTGCCGATTTCCCGCATTACCCTCTTTATATTCGGAGGGATTGCTGAACTAAGAGAAGACCCGCCCAGCCCCAAAGCAGAGTTTCTCGTCGCGATCGCGGGGCCGATCGTCACCGTCATCCTAGCGGGCTGTTTCGAGGGATTGGCGGTAATGGCTCGTAACGTCGGATTCGCCACCCCCGCGGTTGCTATTTTTTCCTATCTGGCTGTTATTAACCTGATCATCGTCATTTTCAATCTCATTCCAGCGTTCCCTCTGGACGGGGGACGGATGTTCCGTGCGATGCTATGGTGGGCCAAGGGCAGGCTAGGTTGGGCCACAAATGTCGCGAGCCGAATAGGGCTTGGTTTTGGATTTATGCTGATTTTTCTCGGCCTCTTCGTCATAATTGCCGGCAATTTTATTGCCGGCCTCTGGTGGATGATTCTAGGGCTTTTTCTGCAGCAGACCGCCTCGATGTCCCGCACACAGTATTACGTAAAAAAGAAGTTGCGCGGAGAAAAGGTTAAAAATTTTATGGTTAAGGATCTCGCGACTGTCCTTCCCGGTGTCTCGATCCGGGAGTTCATCGAAGAGCATGTTTACAAGACATATCACTATCTTTATCCTGTGGTTGACGGCGAGGAACTGCTTGGCTATATCAGCCTGAAGGAAGTAAAAGATCTGGGCAGAGAACAATGGGAAAGGACCAAAGTGAAAGACGTTCTGGTGCCGGTGGATCAAATCGACACATTGTCACCCGAAAAGGATATTTTGGAGGCTTTATCCCTTCTTAATAAATCATCCGCCGACTCGCTTCTGGTGACAGAAGAAGGAAAGCTGGTCGGCCTGTTGAGTTCCGGGGATCTTTCCAAAGTGATTTCGTTCAAGCTGAAGCTTGAGGACCAAAGTTTCTGAAGGTTATACACATTCAAACTCAAGAATTGAATTTGAATGTGTATATACTCTAAACGCCGAAACTTTCAATCCACATTCCGCATGTTGCGGGAGGTGATTTCAATAGATTTTTGATTCTAAGTGGGTTGCAAAATCGAAGCTTGGTCTGTAGTCACCAATCGAGATTTTGTAATCCACTTAGAATTAAAAAGATGAAG
>JBAUVX010000061.1:0-2161 GCA_049583465.1 Waddliaceae bacterium
TAGACCGAAGTTCCTCCCTAGATCACAGAGTAAGTCACTGAATAGGAATAAAATAAGCTTATTTTGAGCTGAATTATGTAGGCATGTAATATCAATTAAAAAAATATTTTTTCTCTTGACTATTAGACACTTATTTGATAAATATAGTAAGCATGTATATTGCTCGTATTCCAAATCGTGGATCGCCTCCGACAATTTTGCTCCGCGAAAGTTATCGCGAAGGCAACAAAGTCAAGACACGAACACTAGCGAACCTATCCAAGTTGCCGGAGGAAGCTTTGGACGTTCTTCAGCGTACTTTCAAAGGCGAAGTGTTGGTGGCTCCGGAAAAAGCTTTCAAAATCATTGCTTCTTACCATCAAGGGCACGTCCAAGCTGTGCTGCTCGCGATGAAAAAGATAAATTTTGAATCTCTTATTGCTTCGCAGCCATCTCAAAACCGAAATTTAGTCATGGCAATGGTGATGTCTCGAATCCTCGAACCCAACAGCAAACTTGCCACCACACGTTGGTGGCACTCAACTACATTGCCATCAGCACTCAACGTCGCTAATGCCGATGAAGATGATCTGTATGATGCCATGGACTGGTTGCTGCAACAGCAAGATCAGATCGAAAAGAGATTGGCGGCACGTCATCTTGATAATGACTGTATGGCACTCTATGATCTGAGTTCCGGCTACTTTGAAGGAAATAGCTGTCCATTAGCTGCTCGCGGATATAATCGCGACGATAAAAAAGGTAAACTGCAGGTTAATTACGGTCTCTTAACCAACCGACAAGGCATCCCCATTGCAGTATCTGTTTTCAAAGGCAATACAAGTGATTCGAAAACGTTGCTTCCCCAGATTCAGAAAGTTCAGCAGAATTTTGGCATCAAACGGTTTGTGCTTGTTGGTGACCGAGGAATGATTGTCCAAAAACAAATTGATATACTTCAAAATATAGATGGAATTGATTGGATTACTGCACTTCGCAGCGGGGCAATCGAAAAACTTATCCGGAATGGTGCGGTCCGAAAAGGTCGATTTGATGAGCACAACTTCTTCGAATTCATACATCCGGACTTTCCCGGAGAACGACTGGTAGCTTGTCGCAATCCGGAACTAGCTAAACGGCGAGCTGAAAAACGTAAGAGACTTTTGGAGGCAACTAGCAAGGAACTGCAAAACGTGTGTCAGATGGTTCAACAAGGTCGCTTGTGCAATAAAAGCGACATTGATGTCTGCATACATAAGATCCTCAATCGCTATAAGATCGGCAAGTATTACAAACCGGACATACGCGAAGACGGTTTTGATTTTGAGGTTGATCAGGAAAAGATTGCTATGGAGGTAGCAAAGAAAAGCAAAACACCGGATTCAGGTAAAAAAAGTTTAAATATGTACAGACGCCATATCAAAACAATTTCTGAGCAATTGGAGAGGGTACGACAAAGGATCAAACGGGGACGTCTCTACGGTAAGGATATCATCGGAGTGCGAGTAGGTAAAGTTTTGAATAGATATAAGGTTGGCAAACATTTTAAACTAGAGATCCACGATGACAAATTTGATTTCGAGATTGACCAAGAGAAGGTCAATGCTGAGGCATCTCTCGATGGCATTTATATAGTGCGAACCAGTCTACCCAAATATTTGATGAATGCCGATGACACAGTTCGTAGCTACAAGCTACTTTGCCAAGTCGAACGAGCATTTCGCTCTTTTAAGACTATAGATCTGCAGGTGCGACCCATCCGTCATCGTCTTGAAAATAGGGTTCGAGCACACATTTTTATTTGTATGCTTGCTTATTACGTTCAATGGCACATGATTGAAGCTTGGCGTCCATTGTTGTTTTGCGACGAGGAGCAAGAGGCTAAAACAACTCGTGATCCGGTAGCACCGGCTCAGCGATCAAAAACTGCGTTGCATAAAGTACACTCTAAAACACTCGAAGACGGTAGTTTGGTTCACAGCTTTCAAACGCTTCTGAAGTTACTTAGCAGTATTGTGCACAACGTTTGCTGTATTCCTGAAGCAAGCCCCGGCGCTCCTACATTCGTTGTAGTTACCACCCCTAATGCGAAACAGCAGAGTGCCTATAAACTGTTGGAGTCTATAAAAATGTAGGCAGACTCCTGACTTATTTTCTTTGATAACTCCATAATATTAAAGAA
>JBAUVX010000062.1:0-4500 GCA_049583465.1 Waddliaceae bacterium
CCAACCCCTTAATTTAAGCTTGACAGAGCACTAGACTTACGCAACAAGGCCTTTTGGATAGGAAAAACAAACGCACCTGATAGGCCCTCCACTCGAGAGACTCCCGATTAAGTATTTAAAACCTGACCAAAAATGAGCTAAAAAAAACAGTGGATGAAACGGGCTCTTCCCTCTGTCAAAAACAGGGTCTGTCTCCACAAGATATCGTCCAAGAAGCAAAACTGCTTGGAATCAACGACGGCTCCATATGTCGAGCAGTTCATTATGTTCGACAACGAGTGTGACATCGTTGATATTGAGGTTGGTCCAATCGAGTAGCCATTTAGCGATCGTCGCTTCACTATCTGCTTCTACCAAAGCCCAGCCGCCAAGAAGATTCACATTATACCAATGACCTAATACTTTAATTCCTTCAATGGCAAGCTTGTCGGCTTTAGCTTGTAAACGTTGGCAGCTCTCATCGCGATTTTTTGGCTTGACAGTCCAAGTAAGAATGAACTTCATCTCTCCTCCTTATCCTTGATTATTGTTTGGGTATAACCTCTTGCTAACCCCATTGCTAAAAAAAATCAAGCACAAGCAAAGAAAATATCGTCAATATTTCCTTTTGTCTCGTTTCTTTGGATCATAGGAGAGACAGCGGGGTTGCCGTGGGTAGCCAGTCAATGAGGGGCAATGACATGATCTTTTCCGTTTCTTGGCCTGACGAATAATAAAATCAGAGTCCCAACGAGCAAAAAGGGTAAAACCGTCCCTACGCCTAGACGTTGACTGTCGAAATATGCCGTGATAAATCCGAAAAGCCAAGGGCCTGCAACTGCTGTCATTCTACCTGAAAAAGCATATAGCCCAAACATTTCCGTTATTTTTTCTCTAGGGACGATTGTCACAAGAAGTGTCCTGCTAGCAGCTTGAGCAGGCCCGACAAATAACGATAACATGATTCCGAATACCCAGAAGAGAATCAGATTGTCGACAAACATTAAAACGGCGACAGTGATAAAAAGGCCGCACAAAGAGAGGATGATGGCGGGCTTTGAACCGAGATAATCGTCAACCCAAGCTAAGGAAATCGCTCCGATTCCTGCTGCAACGTTCGTCGCAATACCAAATTGAATCACTTCTGTAAAACTCATTCCAAAGGTACCGGCAGCATAAATCCCTCCGAACATGAAGATTGAGTTGAGTCCATCAATATAAATCATATGAGCGATCAAAAAAAGGAGGATATTTTTCTCTTTTAGCAAAGCAGATAAAGTCGTTTTTAATTCCTGAATACCGTGCCTAACGGCGGGTGCTGTGGAGATTGCATGGCTGCTTTTTTCCGGTATCCAAAAAAATAAAGGAAGAGAAAACAGTATGATCCAGCAGGCAACTAAAGGCCCGGTGATCCGAATCTGCTCATACGTTGCCGCATTTAGCCATTCGGGCTTTGCCTGCACAAATCCAAATAATGCGATGATAAGACAGACGAGGCCGCCGACGTAGCCGAATCCCCACGCCCAACCGGAAACTCGCCCTAAATACTTTTGAGGAGCGACGTCAGGGAGAAATGTGTTGTAAAAGACAATGCCGACCTCATAGGCAACCGTCCCTGCAACGACGCAAATGAGTGTGAAGAAGGTGTAAGAGGGGGAGGGTGCAGCAAACCACAATAATGCGGAACAGGCGGCGACTAATCCGGTGAGCAATCCCAACCACCGTTTGCGGTGCCCTCCATGATCGGCAATTGCTCCAAAAATCGGGCTCAAAATGGCAACGAGAATGCCCGACAAACCCATGCCATACCCCCATAGTTGGGTGCCAATGATCGCATTTTCTGCAATTGCTTTAGTAAAGTAAGTGGAAAAGACAAAGGTGATAATGACAGTGGAAAAAGCTGAATTCGCCCAATCGTAAAAACTCCAAACGATGATGCGGCGTGCTTGAAGGCGGCTCATAGAAGATACTCTCTCTCAGCCTAGGGTAACCTTTCACGGGGGATAGCGCAACTTAAGAGAGTGATCCGGGGTTGCTTACCCTAATGCCCCGCCCAAACCTCAGTTAGATGAGCTCGAGCACATCAGATACGACCGTAGCGTCGAAGGCAAGGCTAATCTCTTTTTAATCCCTTGCCAAGGCGTTGCAGGAAGTAGATGATGTGCTCGAGCCCGGGTTGGCAATGCCTACGATTGGGATTTTTCCATAATCGTCTCAACTAAAGATTCTAATTCACCGATGTGCTTGATAATTCGTGCTTGGACGATCTCGCTAGTCCGCTGCATCACTCGAGGGAGGTTGTGGATCATCTTCTGTCCCAGATCGGTCTGATAGAAAGCTGTGAGCTCGTGCAACTCTTTTTCAGTGAAAAGTTCGACATAGAGGTCGACGATATACTCTTTTAAATGTTCGGCGTCCAGATACTTGGAGAAAAATGTCCTGAATTCCTCTTCAAATTGAGCCATTTCCGGGCATGCTCTCATTTGCATTTCAACTATCCCATCGACGGCATCGTCCATGGTTTTTTCGAACTGCATGATTTCCAATAGCTCGTTAGCAGCCTCTTGACGACTGTTGCCGGCCATTAGATTGAATGTTGCTGCCATTGCAATGATAAAAATGCCATAACTTAATATTGATTGTATTTTTTTCATTATCCTATCTCCACTTGTGTAATTTTGGTTTAAGAGGGTTTCGGTTACGGGTGGCCTTCAAATTTGGAACGGCCTAATCCGATTTCTTTCCCTTTTAAGGAGGCCAAGGAAGAACATCATCTTAAAAGAACACCGCTCGGAATGTGACGCAGCCCTCTAAGCTTATTAGCTAAATATTAAAAAGTATAGCCCTTCTCAGGATAATACTAAAGAGTCTTGTTCAAAAATCAACCACGAACCGCAGGGCAGCCCCTCAAGCTACTCACAAATCAATGCTAAGCATTTCGGGGTGTGTTGGAACGCCGGTCAATCAGGAATTCCCGCAATTAATATTTTAATCATAAAGATCAGTTAGTGAATCACTTATGAATAATAGTCCTGCTTGTGTTTCTTAAAAAAACAACGCGGAGGCGCGGAGACGCAGGGCTAAAGCAATATAATATTAATTTTATTTTCTCTCAGCGGCTCTGCGTCACCGTGTCCCCGCGTTGATTTTTTGCCAGGTGAATTATTAGCGGAAATATCTGTCGATCAATGGCATTGCTGTTACAGTATTGGGTGCGGCTGTTGCCAATTATGACGCAATCTGCTACATCTTATTGTCGAAAACTCCTAATAGTACAGGCAATAAGCCAAAAAAGAATACCCGTTGACGGAAGCACAATTCTACTCTCATCTCCGTTTGGCTCATTTTCATTGGAAGCAGCTCATTCAAGAAGGCGACTACGTGATTGATGCTACCTGTGGAAACGGCAACGACACCCTTGTTTTATCGCAGTTTGTTTTACAGAAATCAGGAGGCAGGGTTTGGGCCTTTGATAAGCAGCAACAGGCAATAGAAAAGACATCTGCTCTTCTTGCAGCACACCTTTCTTCTGAACAACTCGCCCGCGTGTCCCTCATCCGGGGTTGCCACAGCCGGCTGATAGAAGAGATTCCCCCTCAATCCATACAGCACATTGTCTACAATTTAGGCTATCTACCCGGCGGAAATAAGGCAATCACAACAAAGACTGAGACAACACTGCAAAGTCTGACAAACGCCTTGGGTTTGTTAAAGCCGGGCGGATCGCTTTCGGTCACTTGCTATCCCGGCCACCGGGAAGGAAAAGAAGAACAGGAGGCTGTGCTGCGATTTTTTTCTTCCTTGTCAAATGGCATGTGGACGATTTGCCGCCACACCTGGGTAAACAGGCCCCGCGCACCTTCACTTTTTCTTTTACAAAAAAGGATGTAATCTCATGAGCACAAAAACATTTGCAGCGGCTTTCTTTTTAGTAAGCTTCTTTTTCGTCAATTTCATCCCTATTTCTTCCGCACTTTCGAAGGAAATGAAGCAAGGCGATCAACTGTTCTCGTTTGAAACGGTTTCAAAAGACGGGCAGAAAACACGCAAAAAGAAAAAAAAATATTATCTTTCTCTCTGTGCGATTTTCCGTGATGAGGCCCGCTTTCTCAAAGAATGGATAGAGTTTCACCGCTTAGTCGGCGTCGAGCATTTTTATCTGATTAATCATTTAAGCGGGGATGATTATAAAAGTGTTTTAGCACCCTACATTAAAAGAAAAATCGTTGAGCTCCATCAATGCAAGCATCAAATTACAGATCCGGGTCGGTGGTCTTCTATTCAAACAAGCGCCTATCAGAAAATCATTGACAAATCAGCAAAAGAAACTGAGTGGTTGACCATTCTTGATACGGATGAGTTTTTATTTCCGGTTAAAGAGAACAACCTGAAGCAATTTACCCCATGGGCGAATTGTTAATGCGTTATGAGACCTTCAAACTGTAAAGGCTCGTTGCCTAATTCCATATTCAGTTTGACACACACCGTATGAGCTAGCAATTTTCTCCAAAATCGAGAAGC
>JBAUVX010000063.1:0-10013 GCA_049583465.1 Waddliaceae bacterium
AAAAAAAATTGATTTTAAATGGAGAATGGGAAAAAATCTTTAGAAATTCGCTTTACTGATTAGGCTTGAGAAAAAAAAATCCTCAAAATGCAGCCTTGCCCTGCGGAGCAGGTGCGGAATGTGGGATGAAAAGTAAAAAAAAGATTGTTTCTACATTTGTCCACGAGGCTATAAATGAGAAAAATTATGCCATAAAGGAGGTTTACGAGCATATTTCGGAACGTGTGCTTGCCAATGGGTGTATTGAAAAGAAAATTGGAATAAGTGCTTTAAAAAAGATGTTTGAGGAATGGATGTATATATTTCCAGATCATTCCATTGAGGTTTTAGAATTAGAAGAACAGAGTCATGCAGTTGTGTTGAGAGGGATAGTTTTTGCACATCATGTCAAACGTTTCTGCCCTACTATTCAGGACAAATCCGGAGCTTTAGAAAATCCGCATTTTATAAAGAGACTCAGTAACATAGAGCCAAAAGGGAATCAAATATCTTATCCTCTAGATATACATTTCCTTTTTGACGGTAAAAGAATTATTTGTTGTGATTTTACCATATTAGATTTAACAAATTTCTTTCAACAATTGGAATGCCCTGGGAAAACGGAAAAATTTCCTGAACAATCTGTTCCCTGTAGCAACTTTAAAGAATTGATTAAGAATTTGCGAAATTCTGCAAACCCACCTCTCAGTCAAAAAGAAGTCGAATGTCTATGCTTAAACTTAAATGGATTTAGTGCTAAGCAAATTGGCATGTTGATGTCCCTTTCTTACCGAACAATTCAAGGCCACATCCAGCACTCCTTTGACAAATTACAGTGCTTTAGCAAATGTCAATGCTTAGAGATGATGCATGAAAATCGATTTTTACCTATTTGGCGGGATCTCTTCAATTTGCTCATTAAGCAACGTGAGTTCGACGTAAGAAAATGAGTGTATTTTTGACCTTTTTCCTCCTGCTTCGCTTCTTGGAAATAGTACAAGGCTATTCCCTACGAAGCTCATCAAGATCAGGAGAAAAAATGTCTAAAAATCCACTTCACTTCTTTCCTCGAACTCACGTTAGAGCCTCTTGCAATCGTCCAAGCCCAGGGCTTTGGCACAGCCGAAATCCAATTCTTGAGTTTGTTTGGCCATACAATCTCCCCTGCCGGGAAAATCATCCCCCGAGGTAATGTTTGTTTTTGATCTCCCGCCATTTCTTCGCAACCTGAGCAGCAACAGGAGCTGTATCTTTTCCCCATGCCCCATAGCGAAAATAGACCACAACAACAAGCTCGGGCCTGCCAAGGCTATCCGAAACAACCGTAAAAGTCGAGTTGGATGTCCCTGCATTATCGTAGAGAATGCCCCCAAACCAAATATGGTTGTAAAGATTCGCTCCCTCGATAGTGATGCTTTCCATCGACTCGGCGGTGCTGCTTTTCCCTATCAGCTGATCTTTTAGCTCCAAAAAATCGCTGATGGCTTCGGGGTAGTTGCGATAGATCCTCGAAAGGCTCGCAATGTTGTGCGATTGATTCCTGCGAATGGCGCGACTCATCCCTTCGACAAGAATTCTTTGAACAATACCGGGCATAAAGATCGTCTGTTTCACTTCGGTTGGAAAGGCTTGCACTAGATGTTGGAGCTCGGCCTCTCCATCTTCCTGCCGAAATCCCGAGGGTTTGCCAATCAAGAATTTGACGATGTGCGGTATCAGGATTTTGCCCCCATTGACAAGCGCCGAAAGCATCACCGCCGTCTGAAGAGGGGTCACAACTAAGGAATGTTGTCCAATAGCAAGAGCGTAGAGTCCATTACGGTTATACTCGAGATCTTCAGGAACCCGGCCGGCAATTTCTGCAGGCAGTGCCACCTCTGTCCGTTCTCCAAAACAAAATTTACGCGCAGCTTTAGCCAAATCATTCGGATGTTGGAGATGATCGCCTGCTAAAAGTGAGAAATAGGGGTTGCTTGAGAATTCAAAAGCCTGCAAAAGATCGATTTTTCCTATCCCGCTTCGATGACTCCTGGGAATCCTCCCTCCTTTGTAGCGCTGAGGAATGGGATTCCCGCCGGCATCGTATCCCAGATAGGTTTGGCTGCCTCTTTTTTGCGTATTATCAATTATCTCAAGCGGGTTTAATTGAGAGATGGTATGCTGCCTCCCCTCCAGTTTTTGATAGCGCTGGATAAGAGCTTCGTAGGCGGTCACGAGTTTGAAAATGGATCCTTGCGGGGCAGCCTGGCGGTAAGCAAAGGAACGGCCATAGCCAAATCCGTACAAAGGATAAAATCCCATGGCTAGATGCTTTTCCAATTGTTTCCCCTTTTCCTTGCCAATGTGTCGATACCGACCCAAAAGAGGGCGGGTTAAATCTTCGAAGGAGCGCAAAGATTGTAAGTAGGCGATTGAAAACCGCTCCGGTAAATCTTTCAGTGCATTTTTCACTATCCCATAGGCCTCTCTCCAGCATAGAGCCTGATGGGCTCCTTGAGAAATTTCCCTTTCCCAAGTGTTGAAATCCTTGAAATAGGGAAGAAGCTCTTTCCGGACGTCATCAAATTTTCCGGTGAGAAATGCCGTCATGAATTTCCAGCGATGCTCTTCCCAAAACAGAGCGAACCACTCTTTTTCTTTCTGATCGAGCAAATCTAAATAGGGTTTTGCATACCGCTTTCCCGCGGCTTTTTCTTCTGCCCGTTTTCCTTGGATAAACGTTTTTTGATTGTCCTTTTTCCAGGGCTTAAAGTGATACTCATGGAAGAGGTCTTGGCAGAGTTGACGTGCATGTTCTTCAACAGTAACCAGTGCGGCCGAAGCACACCGGTGTGTCGAGAGAGTCCGGTTTCCAACAGCTTGAAGCAATTCTTCTGAGAAACACTCTTCCTTCACCACTAAACGGCAAAGGTCGATCAACAACATTTTATCATAATGATAAGAGAGATTTGACAGGTAAACATCGAGGTGCCGTCGACTTTTATTGACGAGTTCGGCATCATCCCTTAGGCAATTTTCGAGTTCTGTTTGTTGAGCAGGAGGCAGTCTTCTTCCGCACGGTTGATGGTTTTCTCCCTGATAAAGGACGTTTAAAAGAGGGGCCAGCTGCGTCTGATTTGTAAGCGTTAAGAGTCGATCGACATGACGTTGCAATCGCACGGCATGTTCAATGGTGTGCAAGTGTTCTAATCCTTCAAGAACGGAACTGTCATGAGGTAAAAGAAAACTCAAGTAGTTTTCCCACGTCAAGGGGAGTTGTTCTTCCACAATGATTTTTTTGCGATCATCAAATCTTTCGCGGTCTAAGGGGCGTATCATGTCCCAAATCTCGCCAAGATAGCGTTCTGTTTCAAACCATTTCCTAATGTTGGCATTTTTCTTCTTGCTGAACTCAGGATTGCCGGTGGCAATGAAATCATTCGGATCAAACCGGGGGTAAGACGCTAAGGTAAGTAGATCGCCGTTGTTGGGATCCATAGCAATGATAGCCCCTCCCCGTATCCAAGGTTCCCGGGGAGATACATTGGGGTCTTGCCTCTCTTTTCTTTCTTTTACCCTTAAAGGGCGAGTGCTTTCGTTTTGGATCAACAGTTTTTCGGCAAACTGTTGCAACTCTGACGATAGTGTCAATAACACCCGTTTTCCTGAAAGGGACGATTTAGATCCGGGCAGCTCCCTTAAAAAATTTCCTCTTGCATCAGAATAATAACTTTTTTTTCCGTGATATCCTCGCAGGCTTTTCTCAAACTTCCCTTCAATTCCCGTTTTCCCGACATAATCATGAATCGAATAGGCATGTTCGATGAGGTCTCTTAGACGCTGTTTCGCCCCCTCTAGGGATAGGATTTCCTCTTGCACTTGAGGCTCTGTTCCCTTTTCTTGATTGTCGATAAATGTTTCTAGAGTCTTAATTTCGTGAATGACAGCTTCGTATTCCTCGCGGCTTATCGCTCCCAAGTAGCCGATAACATCTCCTGCCGCCTTTCCCAAAGGATATTCTCTTTTGGGTAAACGCTGCACATGAATCCCTAACCAATCCTTTTCTAACATTTTTAATCGATAATAGGCCGATTCACTGATATCTTCTTTAATCACAAAAGGAAGATGATTATAAAAAGAGGCTTTCGAGTGAATGAGGTCTTCCACTCGCTCAGGATCGAGATTGAGCTCATCGGCAAGGAGTTGAGAGAGTGCTGCAATATACTCTAGTCTTTTTTTGCGTTTCACCCGCTTGCCATCTTCATACTCCCATGACGATGAGGGAATCTGGCGAATTTGCGAGTATAAGATTCCTGCATTGTATTGCACTTTGTTGATGGCTAAAGGGAGGTTGAATCGATCGCGAATCGTCCCTCTTTTTGCAGGTTCAATGACGAGGCGGCGTTGGGGCTTTCGTGATTCTTCCAGTCGATCATCATGTTGAATGAGAGCCAAGTGCCATACACGTAAACCAATAACAACAAGACCCATGAAGACCACTCTCACGACGCTGTTTGCTTTTTTTAGGATCGATAATTTTGCATTCAGAGAGCGTTGTTGTCGGGGCACGTCTCACTCTTTCCTTTTTTAACGCAGTTTTATTTTCCGGTCCTAATACTCACGTTTTTCATGCAGGTTTTAAAAAAGAGGGAAAAAGACTTGCATTTTCGGTCTAAGAGGGCGTCTAAAACCCGCGTTCTTTTAATCTTTCCTCAAAAATTTTCAGCCACCGCCGCATCTCGGGATCTTTTTGAAACACCTCTTGAGATGAAGAAGGGGCGGTGTCGCTCGGATGTTTTTCCTTTTTCTTTTGCTGCTTTCTATTGTCGTAGCGTTGATGCACCCAAGAAAGGAATACTTCGGGAGCCTCTGTTCTTGCTAAGTGCCTCCTTGCTTTCCACGCTAGTGTTTTGTCGGAAGTGACGACCGTTTCTTGACTTGGATTTTTTGCACTCTTGAGCTTAGATAGAATGTAGGCATCTGCCGTCTCTCCTTCAGCAGTAAAACAGATTTCAAGAGAATGAAAATGAGAACGGGATCGATCTCCCTCTTGAGAGTGAGAATCAAAGACCAAGCTCACATTCAACTTAAGAAACTCGATTTTTTCTGTGAGTTCGGCGATAAGCTGCTCTCTTTGCGACCGGAGATCATCTCTTGCACCGGCCATGCGAAAGAGCAGGTTGTAGCCGTCAATCAGGTAGTGCATGGCTGCTTAGCAAGGCGTCTAAGGAAGTGATGAGCTTGTCAAAGGCTTTTCGGCGATGGGAAATTCTGTTCTTTGTCGATTCGTCAATTTCAGCAAAGGTTTTTTCATACCCATGCTTATGGAAAATAAAATCGTAACCGAAGCCATTGCGCCCCCTCTCCTTTTCTGTCACCGTTCCTTCACAAATCGCAGCGACAGTCTTTCGGACACCGCCGGGGTCTGCCAACGCTAGACAACATTCAAAATAGGCCGACCGCTCCAGCCCGGTTAGGTCTTTCATATCTTGGAGTAATTTCTTTCTGTTTTCAGAATCTGTTGCCTCTTCGCCGGCATATCTTTTAGAGTGAATCCCCGGCTTTCCTCCAAGTGCAGGCACGCAAAGGCCGGAATCGTCGGCCAACACCCAGAGGTTCAAATGTTTAGCTGCGTGTTCTGCTTTTAAAAGCGCATTGGCTAAAAAGGTCTTTTCTGTTTCATTCGGAAGCCGATAATCGGGAAAACTCAATAAGGATAAAACATCAAGATGAGAAACGATTTTTAACATCTCGCGCATTTCGCGCACCTTATGCAAATTATGAGTCGCTAAGACAAGTTTCATCGCGCCGCCCTCTTGTTGGGTTCAAAAAAAGCCTTCCAAATGCAACACCCGGTATTTTTCGTCTCGGAAGATGAAGGTATCGCCAATGCGATGACCGACCATAGCTTTTGCAAACTGCGACTCATAAGAGATGATTTGTTTTTCCGGGTCTGCCTCCCAGGGGCCGAGAATGGCATAGGAAATTTTTCTTCCCTGGCTATCTTCTAAATCTACCTTGCTGCCAATATCAATTTTATCCGGAGATATATCCTCTTCAGTAATAATGCGAGCCATGCTGAATTGCTTGGAAAGAAACTTCAATTCACCCTGAAGGCGAGCACGTTTTTCTACAGCGAACTTGTACTCTGCATTTTCTCTCAGATCCCCATGAGCCCTTGCCGCTTCAACCTCTCGGGCATTTTCCACCATCTCAACGGTAGCAATGTGCTTAATTCGGTCCTGTGTTTTGAGATATCCTTCCTCTGTTGTCCACAAAACTTGGGTGCTTGCCGAAGCATCTGCCTGTTTTTTTTCAGGAGCCAGCGAGGGTTGAACGACTCTCGCGAGAGAACGTATGATTTTTTGTTCATGAGGGGAAAAGGTATGACACTTCGAAACAAGTAAAAGAAACTCTTCGAGAAACTCAATGCCCGTTTCTTTGATGATTCTTCGTATGATTGCAAACTGTTTTGCCGTAAGGATTGTGTATACTTTTTTTGTCGTCCCTCTCAGCTCGAGGTCGGCTTCAAACTTTTGAAAGAGGATGAGCAATGCTTCAAGCAACCGACATTGCCCCTCTTTGTCGGAAAATGGAAAATGTTTACTTTCCCCTTTCATTATCTTTTGAAAATACCAAATAAAGACCCCGGGGTTCGTTTCCGGATGCTCAACGAGCTGATTTAAGCGGGAAATGAGGATGTTTTTTGCTTTATCATCCTGGAGGAGTTCTTTAAACACATACTCGCGCAATGGATTCTGCTCAATCAAAAACAACAGAGCAAAAAATATATCGGCCCAGTCTTCCCGATATTTTCTTATCAACAAGAGAGCGCGCTTTTTAAACGCGATGATATCCATCGCATTCACAATGGTTTCGATATCATCGAGATTTTCGATGAATGTTTTTATCGATCGTCCCTCAGGTTCATCATCAAAAAGACTTTCGAGGAAAATGAAAATCTGGAATTCTTGAACCCGGGTTATTTCTCCATGGGAAAATAACCCGATTAATCTCTCTTTAATCGATTTTTTTGTTTCCTCCTTTTGCAAGAGGTGGGGGAAATCACGAACAAAAGAGTAGGAGGTGTGGATGATTCCATCTAGTGTTGTTTGGTTCTCGATAGCTCGACAGAACCGCTCTTTCTGCGAGATCTCGGAGGCCCTTAACGCAAACCGACCCTGAATGGAAGCGGGGCTGTCGATCATAGGATCTTTTTTGAGCTTGGCTCGTGTTGTTTGCCACCACTTACTCCAATCTTCTTCGGGGATGACCAACACACATAACTCTTCTTTGACTTCACCTGCTGTTTTAGGCCCAAGATCACGTAACAGAATTTTGATGATTTCTACAGGATTTTTTCGCGCTTTTTCCTCAAAAAGATCGGGATCGCCGAAGCGGCAGGATAAGAAGTGATCGTCATCTAGAGGAATGAGGGTTTTAAAGGCGTTATCAAAGGTCAGGTGTTTAACGCCGGCGACCATTTCAAATTCAACGGCCACTTGTTCACGAAGCGGGGAAACATCGATGACCTCGCCTGTTCCCCAACCGCTGGAATGAAACACGAATTTCCCCTTTTTCATGCGGGAAAGGAGTTCGAAATGGGAAATGGCCCCTTGAAAGCCGTCACGGGTAAGAAGTCCAACTTGTCGAATTTTCTCTTTAAAATGAGGATCGAGGCCATATTTTTTCTCCAGAGCGCTATAAGCAGTCTCCGCAAGAAGAGGCGTGTTGGTCTGTTGAAGATCGATTAAAAGCTGAAGGATCCTGTAGGCATCCTCTTCATTTTCAATACATTGCCAGAGAGGAAGGGCCGTTTCGACCAGTTGGCCGAAGAGAGGGGCAAACTCCGACTCCTTGATGAGAATCAATAATTGTTCAAATTCTTCGACGTCAACCCGATCGTTAGTGCAATATTCTTCCCAAAGCTGAAAAAATTTTTGAAAATTGAGATTGTTAATTTGGTTGCGAAACTCATCCAGATAACTCATCCGACCGCCCTAACCGTTATTAGAATGCGTCTGGAAAGTCCTGAATAACCGCCTCTAACAATCTGTCCATCCATGACTTCCTTACGCGCTCTTAACTCAACCTTGCAAATTTTTTTGCAAAGGCAAGTTTAACCTTTAATTTTAAGTAAATTATGCCTTACAAGGTATTCTATAGACTTTGACCTTTATATACAAAGAAAACCTAATGTATGAACCTATCCGCAAATTCATATTCTCCATCTTTCTTCATTGGTTGGATCTTTTTTTGCTTATTCTACTCGATTTTGCAAAGTCGAGTACACTAGGGAGAAAATCGTCTCATCCGAATTTGCAAAGCGCCCTCTAAAATATTTTGAACCCCGGAAGGATCATGTTTTTTTGGACTGATCAGCACGAAACGCCCTTAACAACAGCGGTGATCCATCGCAATCTGAAAGCGGTAGAAAGGTTAGGGCAGCACGTCGATCACCGCTTTGCCAAGAACTATTTGGGATTTAATGGGATCGAGATGGCGCGCTATCTTGGAGACAAAGAATGTACAAAAATTCTGGAACCCCAAAGGAAACGACAGTTCCACATTCTCTTGCGTGGAGAAAAAAGCATTCGTACGATCAGAGAGGCAGAATACGAAAACTGTTTGCATTTCACCTATCAACCTCATCTAACCTTTGCCGGCTACGATGTGTTTAAACAAGTCATACACGATTGCCCTTACAAGAATGTCGGTACATTTTCAGAAATGGAGATACAAGAAATTCTCTCACATCAATCTCTAGAAGAAATGACGAAACAGCAGACGCTTACGCCCGAAATCCTAGCGATCCACTCCCGATTGTATCAAGAAAAAATCAACAAAGGATTTTTTGCCGATACAGCCATCAAATGGATCGATGATGTGTTGGGTTACGGGGTGTTTACGAATCAAGACCTGAAGGCAGGAGATTACATTGGAGAATATACGGGAGCGATAAAGCTCTACTACCGGTTCCCCTTCGGGAAATTTTTCGACCTCAACGAGTATTGCTATGTTTATCCAAGACGTTTGTTGAGCCGTCGGTCTTTTATCATTGACCCGAAAGCTTCGGGAAATGAAATGCGATTCGTCAATCACAGCAGTTATGAACCGCTTTTGGTTCCAAAACTTGTCGTTGACAGACGATTGACCCATATCATTTTTGTCGCCGGGGTAGACATTTCGAAAGGAACACAGCTCACATATGATTACGGAGAAGATTACTGGCGCCGTCGAGACCCCCCGTTAGATATTTAACGTTTGCATTTCCGGCCCTAAACGTGCGTTAAAAAAATCTTTTCAAAAAATTGCCTCTGTGAGAAAATTTTTTACGTCGAACTCACGTTTTTTAGAATGAAAAGCTCAATGGCTTAATCGATGATTTTTTTAGTCGCTGCTTACACCGGATTGGGTAACTTGATCCTAAGAATCCCATTTTTCAAGAAAATCAAAGAGCTGTATCCCAACAGCCGCATAGATATTATCACAGGAAATGTATCGGCACTGACTCCCTTTATCCCTGCGATTACTGCCGTGCATCAATTAGATATGACGGCGCCTCAAAGGGAAAAGTTTCTTTTCTTTAGGAGATTAAAGAAAATAAAATATGACACAATTTTTATCCCTTTTGATTCAAGACCCCGTTTTCTAAAACTTTATTCCTATTGTACAGCTATCCCTTTGCGCGTCATGCATCAAGAATTCGGCGGTCCTTCCTACTGCACGAATTTAAAGTATGCCGCTAGAATGTGCCTTTATCCAAAAAGCCTGTTTGTCCCTTTTCTTCCCGGGCGGCATGAAATAGACTTAAATTTAGATCTTTTAGAAGCCTACCATAATGCGGAATCTTATCCCAATACACCGCTAAAAAGAAGCTACGATACCCCCCTTCATTTGCCGAATCATGTGCAAACTTTACACAATTAACGCCATGGGCGAATTGCAATTTTGGTTGCTAATGTGCAGACACTAGTTTCACTACTTGATAGTGTAAAACACAGAGGCACAGAGGACACAGAGAGAAAGGGAGGAACTGGTTAACTAGGCTCAAA
>JBAUVX010000064.1:0-5049 GCA_049583465.1 Waddliaceae bacterium
CGGCTGGAGTGCCTCGGACCCGCTTGTTTTTCCTATCCATTTTTTTTATTTTTATGATTTAAAATAGTGAAAAATTCCCTCACAAAAAGCGGAACTTGGGATGAAAAGCTACCGTGCCGGTCACTGGGCGGAGTATAACAGAAGTCTCAAAAATAGGGGTAGCCTTGCAATCTAGTGCTCTGTCAAGCTTAAATTAAGAGGTTAGGCCGCGCCAAAGCCCTTAATTTAAGCTTGACAGAGCACTAGCCACCAAACGAAATTTTGTCAGCTACTTATCCCAAAATAGATTCAAAAATTTATCGAAATCTCCCGGACAAACGCGCAATGGATTAATAAGGATACGATTTCTTTTCAATCAGCAAATACTAAATAAGGAAATAACTCATTATTAAGCGTCTTACAAACATCCGGAAATCGTTTTCGAACTTCGGGATCACTAGAAAGCCTTTGGATTTCCACGCGAACGTTAGGCTCTTCTTTGATCGACATTACGAGGGTATCAACAGCACAATTCTTCAACGAATCAGTAGACTCAATATAATTCTCGTACCAGGAGTAATCTTCTAGATCATAGTAAGCGAGGCCATAGTAAGCGAGGCCTCTGATACTGTTGATCGCTACCTTTGCAGCAACTTCTTTTTTTCCTTTACGTAAAAGCCTGGAAATCAAATTCTCATTGACATGAAGTGTATATTTAAAACAATCAGGATTCAAGTCTTCCCATGCGACTTTTCTCATCCCCCTATCAACATAGTCTTCGGCTCTTTCCTTTTTTGTTATCCAACCGTTTTCAATGCAATCTAGGAGGCCGGAAACATGTTCTTCTTCTTCTTTTGTTAAATCATTGATGATGTAATCAAGAGCGTCAACCAATTCCTCATGATCTTCGAAATCAGCAGGAAATTTTAAATTAATCAAAACATTGAAGCAGTTGATTTGCGGTGGAGAATCATCTGCAAATCCGCATCCCATCTTATAGGCAAGGACAGTTCCAAAGGTGGCAACCTTCTCCCAACGTTTATATAGATCGAAGCCAAACATCTGCAGTTTCAGCTCAAATCCTTCAGCAGCTTGGATGTTATACGCAACAACAACTGAGGCGCTGTGCTCCCCTATAGGAATCTGGTATCCCACATAAAGCTTACCTTCTTCGAGATTCATATAAGAAACATCTTGGTCAAATTTTTTCTTTAATTGATCGGATATCTCTTTGACTCCTTCCCATAAAAGATCAGTCCTAAGGCCATTTTTGACATTAAGGGATTTGATGACCTGCTCACTGTTTTGATGGAAAAGGGTAAAATACTCTTCTAAACGCTCAGGCCAGAGGACTGAACAAGCTAGGTTGGCTCGTGAACCTATAACAAGAGCGTTAACGACAAAAAGTTCCCGGGCTTCTAATTGTTCACAATGGTTTTCTAGACTACCCTCATTGAGTTTTTGAACAAGATTGTCAAATCCTATAGATCTCTTCTTAATTTGGTTATAACCATAGTCGTATTCACAGCCACTTTTAAGTTTTTTGATATAGTCATTTGTTGTGATCATATTGTCAAAATAGATCTTCATCTCTTCTTGATCTTCCTTAGAAAGTAGTTGAAAGACCGTCTCCATGATTTCCAAAAGCCCTCTCACAAGAGCTGCAACCCGGATTGCTTTTTGCCGGTCGTCCTGAAATTGATTAGAACCTTTGACAGATTTGACAATATGATCACAACAGATGAGGCTATCTCGAATATATTGAAGCACTGCAAGCCTTCCAAAAGGGGTGGAGTTATCGTAGAGTTTGAGCAAAGAGTGTTGAGATTCTCTATCTTTGTCAAATCCAAGATCTGTCGTAATGGTGGCAATTAACTTGAAAACATTTTTTTGGGAGTATTCAGGACTTTCCCACAAAGTCGTATTTTGCTGATAGATGCTCAGAATTCCTAAGCGCTCTTTGATCCATCGGAAAGTGGCATCATCGCTTTGTTGTGTTTTCTTAAGATCGGCAATGACAGCTTCCATACGCTTTTTTTTCTTTGCATGTATTTTCCAGGCTTTAGCAAACTCAATGTTTACCCATTTATCAGTAATATTTAAAGTGTTCAAGGAGGAAATAAGTGGAATCAGCTCGTTAAGGCAGTTGTTTGCTTGCCAAGTTTCCATTTGCATCAAACCTGCAACGAATTGCTGCCAATCCTCACGGCACTTTTCACTGTAAGCCTGATTGGACAACCGGTAAAGATAGATGAGAATTTCCGCATGAGGACCATGAAAATGAACACCATTTTGCTCAGCTTGTCGGATGATTCCTCGTTGAATCCGGTCTAGAGCAAGAGTTTGAGAGAAAGAATGGCAACCTAAAACGTTTTCTTTTGATTGTTGGAAGATTAAGGCCTCTAAAAATTTAATAGGATAGAGCCTTTCTAAACTCTGTGCCGGATACACTTCGAGGGCAGATATCACCTCTCTTTTGGCCAGATCAATGACTGCTTCAAAAACCTGAAATAGGGGTTGATTGATGTTTTTTCGAAAATCCTCTGTTTTGTTCATGCTGTTGACAAGATGATTTTTCAGCAAACGTAGGAGCGTGGCTAAAGCGAGCTTGGCGCACTCCGCCTCTTCTGTTGCCATCAGTTCGATCAGCTTTCTTACCGTATACCCATTTCCATCTATTCCTTTTTTCATGATGGGTAGAAGTTGACGGTTTCCTTGCAAATTTTTGATCAGTCTCTCGCTTTCCTTATTGAAAAGCAAAAGGATACCTTTGGTGAGATAGTCATGCTCTTTGGGGATATTCATAATGCGAGAAGTTGGCACTGAGACCTCTAGAGGGATCGGATAGCTAATCATCCCTTTTTTAATCATGTTTTCCGAGACCATCTGATTGGAACAATACAGTAAAAGGCCGCGCTGCGTATCAACCAATAAGGGCGCCTCCTCGGATACCTGTTCTGTGATTATTCTCAAAGAGGCAAACTGTTTGGCATCGCTGATAACAAGGACGGCAATGCCTTTAGGACGGAGAATGACAGCCTCGTGCGATGTGGTAGGAGCTGTTTTCCTAATTACCATCACCTTTTTACCGGCGGGGTTATCCGCGTGGGAGTAAGCCAACCCTCCTTTAGGCAGATCCTCTGCAAAGATCACAGCATTCGAATCGGTAATTGTTCTCACATAAGCATTGCCGTCGAGAAGAACATCTCCGTGGAATTGATTTTTCTGAGGGTGCTCTTGTAAAGCTTTGAAATCGAGATAGGTAGGTTCAATTCTGTTTTCCCCTTGAGTCCCTAACAGCGGCCGTGCTTGAAGGAGATAGATCATAGGCCGGTCAGATCCCTCCTCCTTTAGCCTAACCGTATATTCGATATCCATGGGTTTGGCGTCGAGATTTTCTTTGGCATAATTTTTTGAGATTGTATTAGCAACGGATTTGAGAGCCAAAATGATGTTCGAGGGCAATGCTTGCCCCTGCTCTAAGATAGGATTGTGATTTTTTATCGGGGCCACAGTCATTGCACCATTATCTTGCTGTCTGCTGACAAAGCGTGTCTCTTTTTTACGCACCACCGCGTGAATCTTACGCCCTTTGACAAAATAACTATCCACTCCTACCCTACAGGAAACAATTCCCTCGTTGTTTCCAAGGCCGGCTTGGATCAATGTGACACCTTCAGCTTTATCGCTTTGACGTGTAAAGAGAACTCCGCTTCGTGGGATATCTTCCTCTTTTGAACCGTGCCCGGCAACCGATTCCCCGATCATCTCTTGCATCAAAATAGGGACAAACGGCTTGTCCTCTGCAAATAAACTTTGATCGCCGCAAAGAATTCTTTGGCTGATGGATTTTTCCCCAAAATAGGAGGCAATAACTTCTCCAATAGCCTCTGAAATGGCTTTCTTATTGGGTTTTACGTAAGGAATGCTAGCATTTCCTCCTGCATTGGAAATTTTTTCAGAGTCCTCTTTTCCTGTGCTGCGAATGATGACAAACTCGGGATTTTCTTTTTCCAACCATTCATTCATTTGAGGCGAGTCATAACACCTTTCTTTAAAATGAGCTCTAATCTCTTTCTGTATCTGTTTAAGGAGGTCTTTGCCCAATTCGGTGATTTTTAACTTAGACTGTGCCGCATTTTCCTGCGATTCTGCATGAATAAATTGATGTTTTAGGTGATTGTCGAAACCCTTCTGAAGGAATTCCTGCCACAGCGTAAAGACTTGAGGAATCTCTTTACAGAGGTGATTGGACATTTCGCAGTCACTTATAGGCAAAAAAGCCGGAACTTTGACTTGCGCTGTCTTTAGCTGTTTATTGATCTCTTCTGTTTGGTTTTGCAGCACCAAGAGATTGGCAGATTTGTAACCATAACCTAAGTCGATGGCAAAGTGATCGAGGTTTTCCGGAGTCGCAGTCATTGGGATGGCAGGGGCCTTTAGCCAATCCAGCTGTTCGGTTTTCTCCTTTCTGTTCCTTTTTCTGTCACAAGCCTCTGAGGGGCCTCTGGCATTAGCTACTTTTGGTTCACTGGAAGAGTGTTGAAATTGAGGGGCTGCAACTCTAAAAAGATTTTCCTCCTGACGGAAATTCAGCCGTTTTCTTCCTGTGTCAGCTTCCGGGCGGCTTTCTTTTTCTAAGCGGACGATGTCTGTACCGGCTGATCTTTTCCTTTTTCCCTCTTGTTCTGAATCCTGTGTATTGCCTACTTTTACCTTTTTTGAAGAAGGTTGAAATGTCGATGAGGCAACTCTTGATAGAGCCTCATCATTGTGGCAATGCGCTCTTTTTTTTACCGGTTTTTCAGGATTCAGCTGGGGTCGAATAGCTGCTCTAGGATTTTCTTGATTATTTATATTTAAAACTGAATCGTAAGACATAATCAAACCTTCTTTTTAAATTATTTTTCTTGAATTTATACATTAAATACACAATATTATTCAACACGGATTTTCATTAGGAAGGTTTGGGTAACCTTTTTCTTCAAGAAATTTCCGCGAATTCTATTCTAAAACCTATTTTTAACCATATTTCAATTCAGAATACTTGCTCTAGAATTCTGTGATAGA
>JBAUVX010000065.1:0-9428 GCA_049583465.1 Waddliaceae bacterium
CTCGATTTTGGAGAAAATTGCTAGCTCATACGGTGTGTGTCAAACTGAATATGGAATTAGGCAACGAGCCTTTACAGTTTGAAGGTCTCATAACGCATTAACAATTCGCCCATGGGGTGAATTAAGCGCACATGCCATGGTTGCCAGCTAAATTCCTAAACATGCAGCCTCATTTTCATATAATGAACCTATCTCACTAAACGCTTTTCAGCCGATTTCTTGCTTCTTGGGCTGCTTTTGCGCTCAATTTTTCACTCAACTTTCATAAGTTGAGATCAAAATTCATCACAAAATCACCCTCAAGATCCAAAAAATCGGCTGAAAAGCGTTTAGTGAAATAGGTTCATCAACCCCTGCTAAAAATCATTTTTGAATTAAATATCCTTGCCATAATATCAATAACTCCAGTATATTGTGTTTCTTTTAGTTTATTGGCAAAAAAAAACAGATTTAATGAGTCAATACATTGTCGTTTTAGAATTGGGTGTTTCTAGCGTCAGCATCGTTAATTAAAGTTTGCTCGGCAAGCCTTACTCCGAAAGGAGTGATGATGTTGCGGCAGGGCAACAAGGTAGGATGCTCGCAATGGAAGTGCCGATTTTTGAAAGGAAATGTGCATAAATGTAAATTGTTAAACAATATCAGGAGGCTATTAAGATGATCAATATTGAATCCGGTTTGGTAGATGGATTTTACTCCGCATGTAAATCTGCAAAAGATGGCGTATGGAATAGTGCATGCTGGGGCGGCCGTCAAGTTAAATGGCTTGCCACTAGCGGTTATGAAGGGGGTAAATGGCTTGCCACTAAAGGTTATGAAGGAGGTGCCGCGACTGTCCGTTTCACGCAAGAGCAATGGGTTAAAGCCTATTCCTATTTGCGGGAAGCTGCAATAAAGACCGGGGTTTTCTTCACGACTCCTGCCGGGTTGCTCGCCGGTGTAGGAGTAGTCGTCCTTGCATTAGGCACAAAGGCACCGGCCGATAACACAATTCTACAAAGATTGAGGGATGTTGGATTGGTTGGCATGGGTGCTCTGCTCGTCATTGGAGCCACTCAAGGCTGGGGAACTCCCTTATTTACACTAGCTGCAGCTGTTGCTTAATTCCTTCCTCAATGAGAATATTCACGGCGCTTCACAGACGGCGCCGTGTTTTTTTTCAAGTTTGATTTCTTCATTAATCCCGCAAGAGTAGTGCCAGCACCATGTCGGCGAGGCGATTTTATCTCGACGGCAACGAATTTCACCCTTTTCCTCATAGGCATGGAAGCGATAGCCATCGGGTACCTCTATCCGATGGCTGCCTTTAAAGGTTATCTCCTCGGCAAAAAACTCTGCATTGCCTTTGAGATGAATTATCATGGATTCTCGTCGGGAGATCCGGTTTTTCCAATACACATTGTCCTTATTTCGATCAATCCCTCTATTGTGAACCTTGACGCTGCGAAGGGTGCATTTTCCCGAATGCTCTCCATATTCGAGAACACCCTCTTGGTTTCTGCGGCCCATCGGAGAATCTGAGACTACGAGTAAACTTCCATCGAGCTCAAGCTCTTCAATGTCTATCTCTGCAATTTCCAACTGCAGTTCCGATCCTTCGGCAAGCCGCCCGCCCCTGATTTTTTTTCCAATAACAGAAAAAAGGGGGCCTAGGGCGGGGTGGTAGTTGAGGATGAAATTTGGTCCGTTAGCGAGAAATTCTTCTTGGGAGCAGAGTGTCGGCACCCGCATCCGGCAATGTCGGGAGAGGAGGTCTTGATGATTTTTTAGCATGTCAAAAAAGCATCCTTCGGGAGTTTCCAAAAGAGATTCGGAGGAATCGTACCCTTTTTTCGTCACGGAAATTGTCTTTCTCCTTTTGTTGTAAGTGATAAACGTGTTGAGATTTTTCATCTCTTCGGAGTCGAGGGGGGCGGGGAATCGTTCGATCAGACAGTCGGAGATATTCTGCATCGTTGATTCTAAACGTCCCGCTTCGACAAGAAAGTGCTTTCCGGATGGGTCGGCATAGGGGGCCTTATTTTTGAGGTTGAGGATCATTCCCGGTATGGGGCACCGGGAAATAGCCTGCTCGATCACTTTGAGATCAGCAAAGAGGATGTTGGTATTAGCGGGAAATTGTGAATAGGGGCTTCCGGGAGCATCGGGAACGTCTTCGACACCCTTTTGGAGAAAATCTGTGTATTCAATATTGGACAGGCAATAGGCATAGCCGTCTTGATTTTTTTCCTCAACGAGTACATCCATGCCCTCTTTTGCATGCAGCATTCTTGGGCATGAAGCAAAGCCGAAGGCTTTATCGTGATGGCAGCCAAAACCGCAAAAGGCCGGCAAGCCGTGGTCGGTTCCTGCTATGGGATTGTTAATTTGACGCAGTAATGCTTTTTTTCTTTGGCGGGAGGCCAGCCATTCAAAGACTCCCTTATCACGAGCGAGCTTCCACAAGACACCATGTCCTCCCGGCTTTAACAGGAGGGTCAATGGGGCTTTCGTCGACCACCGGCCCTCTTTTGTGATAACCGGAACCAGGGGCTGGGAAAAAAAGAAGAATTCACTCCGAGGGCGGGAAAACCACTCGTTTTCTTCACAAATCTCAAAAATGCGTTGATGGTTATTTTTTTCTTGAGAGGTCATCATCACGATAGGAGTTGTCACCTGCTTGTGAAAGCATTTATAATATAGATATTCCCTCGCTTGCAAGTCACGGACCAATCCTTCAAGAAGGGTTCGGCCGCAAAAGAGCAGTTTTGCGACAGGAAGATGTTCGCCTGTTCCTTCATCGTGAAGGTCTAGCCTGTCTCCTGCTCCGCCGACAGGATAGATTTCAGCCATTTCCGGCAAATGGTAAATGCCTAAATAGACAAAACGATCCGTATCGGGAGTTTTTTCTTCAAGATCTATCCCGTGGGGCTTTAGGTATGTTTTGCTTCCGGTCGTTTGTGTCTTTTCTTGAATGAGTGTCAATAGTGTCGTGTGATAACCGATAATTCCTCCGATGACATCATAAAACTGTTCGACCTCCCAAAGCTGTTGAACCATTGTTTTCAGCCGCTCGCCGACATCATCAGTTTCCTTGATCCCTTGGAAGACCACAGGCCCCTCTCCGACGGCGATGATGGATAAAATCACAAATGCCGTTTTGTGATCAGCCTTTTCAAGGCAGCTAAGCAGGAGGGGATCTGCTTGCTGCAACGCATGTTGAATCGTCGGATCCGCTTTCAACAGCATCAGTTTTTCTGATAAACGGGAGGCGCCCTTAAGGCGAGAAATAAGCGATTCCAATCTGTGAATGCGATCCTTCATTGACTTCATTTAGACCGGAATGCTCCTGCTTTTATCCGTTCTAATGAACCTATCCGTAAATTCATATTCGCCATCTTTCTTCATTTGTTGGATCTTTTGCCTTCGAAGAAGAGCTAAAAAATCTCGAAAAAAATCTGAACGAATAGCAATTTACGGATAGGTTCATGCAATATTCGGGTTACCTTATGTGAAAGTTGTTGTCTAGAAAAGGAGGATCTTCGATAATGACCTCGTACTTTCTCTGAAGCTGCTCGAAGAATTGCTCTTCCCGATGCCGATAGGTCTCGGCTTTCCAATCGGCATACACCTTTTCTCGAATTTCCTCCCAATGGGGTTCTTTTTTTTCTGTTCGATCGGTTACTCGAACTAAGTGCAGGCCAAAAGTGGAGTGCAAAGGCCCTTGCCATTGATTTCCTTTAATGGCAAATAAGGTTTTCGTGAAGACGCGGCCATAGAGAAGCGAGATGTCTTTTTCGGATGTGAGAGGGTAATGACGCTGCAGGGGGAACACATCTCCTATCTGATCCAAAGGAACGGGTTCAAAAATGGCCAGATATTGCAGCAATCGTTCTGAATCTACGAGAGTGTTTCCTCCTCGTTCCCCAGGGTTGAGGTAGACATGGGAAAAAGCCGCTTTTTCGGGAATGATATAGTTTGCTCGATTTTTGTCGTAAAATTGTTTTAAAGTCTCCGGCGAGGGTTCCTCTTTTTCGGCTAAATCCAAGGCTAGAAAGTGGAGTTTTTGCTCTAAATGATGCTGAGTGCCGGGGTCTTCTCCACCTAAGCCTACGTGCATTCCTTCTTGGTATAAAACTTTTTTGCGGATGGAATCTCGGATTAAGCACTGTTTTTCACTAGGAGTCAAAGGACGGCCTAATTGTTGCACCCACTTATGGGTCACTTCTTGAACCTGAGTCATGGTAATTCTAATGCAGGGACGGGAATACCGCACAATTCTTTCCTCATGAATGAAGGCATACAGGTCGAAAATCCGGGTGAAAAAGCAAAGAAACAAAAATAGAGAATTTCGCCGCATGTTTTTTAGGAAACTGACCGGTTTTGTCAATGCATTCATATTTGTGAGTAGAAGCCTTCTTGCGATTTTTTTCAACCAATACTTCGTCTCCTGATGAATTCTTTTGACTATAAATAAAAACCACGGTACAAGAATCCCCTAGACAAGAATTGAAACTGAAAACGTTCATCAGGGAAGAGGAGAGGCCATTTCTCTGTTGGATAGCGGCCGCCGCTTTAGTTTTTCATTTCGGAGCACTTAACCCATAAGGAGTAAAGACCATGACAGCAAAACAAAAGAAGCCCTCTGCATTTATGAAACCTGTAGAGGTCAGTGAATCCCTCGCCGAAATCGTAGGATCGGGACCGATGGCTCGAACTGAAGTGACAAAAAAACTGTGGGAATACATCAAAAAACACAAGCTTCAAGATAAAGATAACAAAAGGAACATCATTCCCGATAAGAAACTTGCTCGTGTTATCGGATCTCAACCGATCGATATGTTTAAAATGACGAGCAAAGTTTCCAAGCATCTTACTGAAGCAGACCTTGCCGGTTCACGTTAATCTCGGGTTTCCGCCTATTTTTCCTTTTGACACCGCAGATTTAGGTTAGTGCCCTGTCAACTTTTTTATTGACAGGGTGTGCCTTTTTGTCGTCATGGAAACAGATCCGAAAGGATGTCATGATTGAGAGTTGCACCTCTCGGCCTAAAGCGTTAATTTAGGAAGCCTTCATGGACCGCAAGTTCTGCATTAAGAACAGCACAGCCGGCACCCCCTCTTATGAGGTTGTGGCTGTGGATAACACATTTCCAATCGAGAATCGAGCAGGGCTCTAACCCTCCGATGGAAATGGACATCCCCCCTTCCAGATTCCGATGAAGTCTGGGTTGGGGGCAGCCTTCTTCTTCCCAGTAGTAAATCGGCTGTTTTGGTGCAGTGGGAAGTTGAGAGATCTGTGATCCGCCTCTAAAATGCCTCCATGCTTCAATCAGCCCGCTTCGTGTTGCCTTTTTTTTCAATTGAATCGATATGCAAACCGTGTGTCCGTCAACCACGGGGATGCGATTGCATTGAGCACTGATGTTGATCGTTTGATCTCCAAAAATTTTCAATGGCTCCGTTTCGATTTTTTCCCTTTCATTTGCAATATGGGGGATCACATTATCGACCATTTTCTCATCTGTCAGCCCTTTAAAGCCTGCCCCGGATTTTGCTTGCAAAGTGACGACATGCACCTTCTCGATTCCCCATCGATCGATTAAAGGTTTTAAAGCCATTGCCATGCTAATCACGATGCAATTTGGATTGGTGACGATCATACCCGGAAAGTTTTGGCGACGCACCCATTGCAACTGTTCTGCATTGACTTCGGGAACCAGCAAAGGAACATGTTCTTTTAGGCGATGTGTGCTGGAATTGGAAATGACGATGTAGCCGCTGCGAGCAAATGCTTGTTCAATATCGCCGGCAATGGTGGAATCTAATGCGGAAAACACAAGGCGGCAGGGAAGTTCGGGCTCGCATGGGGAGATGCGCATCTCGGAATAGGGACTATGAGGGACCAGTTCTCCATACCGCTTTCCGACACTTCGTTTTGACGCTGCTAAAGAGGCAATTTTAAACCAGGGGTGATCAGAGAGGAGTTCCACAAATTTTCGTCCTACCAGTCCTGTGGCTCCTAAAATGCCGACAGGTATGTGCTTGCTGTTCATCTAGGCATACTCCACCTTAACGAGAAACAACCCTTGAGGGGGAGCGGTTCTTCCTCCTTTTCGTCGATCTTTTGCAGAAAAAATTTCCGGTATCTCGTGAACTGCCCGCTGCCCCATGGCTGCTTCGATCAACGTTCCGGTAATATTTCGCACCATCTTGTACAAAAAACCCTTGGCTTCGTACTCGAGCCTGACTCCGTTATCTTCGAAAACCATCTCCAGCCGCCTAAGCGTGCGCACGGGATTTTTCGCAGCAGCACCGGCCAAAGCTTCATTCGAAAAGGAGGTGAAATCGTGGGTACCAACAAACAAAGCCGCACCCTTCTTCAACAGGTCGAGGTCTAGCTTTTGGGGAATATGCCAACTATACCGCCTTGTGAATGGATCCTGAATATAGCCAAGATTGAGATGATAGTGATAGATTTTGTTGGCGGCATGAAAACGGGCATGAAAATCCTTATCGACGGCTTCAATGGTTTTGACTCGAATGTCTCTGGGAAGAACTCCATTAATCGAGGCGAGGAAGCGAAAACACTCGATCTCTTCAGGATGCTCAAAGTGGGCCACCTGCCCCTGTGCATGGACGCCTGAATCGGTTCTGCTCGCACCGGTTACTGTTGTCTTTCTCCTCAAAATGACGCTTAATTTTTTTTCGAGAACCTCTTGAATGGTAAGGGCGTTAGATTGAATTTGCCAACCGCAATACTGTGTTCCATCGTAGGCAAAGCAGATTTTGTATTTCCACGATGGACTAGTCATCGGTCTAGCCATTGGATGTTTTTCTGCTGATTCTCCAGCATGTTTTCTGCCAGGAAAAAATCCTGCTGTGTGGTAATTTTCACATTGCCTTCCTCTCCTTTAACGATTTTAACCGGCAGCTCCAGCTTTTCAACAATCGAAACATCATCGGTTACCGTTAACTGATGTTTGTCAATATGGGCAAACCCCTCTTTCAACCAGTCCGTTCGTATGATTTGCGGGGTTTGGATTTCCCACAGGCTCGAGCGGTCCGGAGTTTGGCAGACAAGATGATCGGCATCCGCTTGTTTGATGGTAGACTTCACCGGCAAACCGGCTGTTGCCGCACCATGTTTCCTAGCAGCTGAAAAGAGACGGTTGAGGAGCGGCTTCGTGATAAAAGGGCGGGCGGAGTCATGCACGCAGATCCATTTAGACTGTGCTTGTACAGCCTCTAACCCGTTTCTTAGGGAATCTTGCCGCCGTTTTCCCGGGAGGGCAAATTGCAAAGGCACAGGTGCCGGCATCGTGTGAAACAATTCTTGATACTCCGGAGCACAGACGACAATGATTTCAGCAGCTTCCGGGCAGCGGACAAAAAGCCGGTAGCTGTAGTGGACAATCGGTTGCCCCCCTAAAGGAAGAAATTGCTTGGGGACTTTAGAGTTGAATCGACTCCCGTTTCCCCCTGCAAGGAGAATGATGCTCACATCGCCGGGCATGTTCAGGTTATTCCTCTTTTCCATGTTAAAAAGAGCAATTCAGGGAGAGAAAACCAGCGAAATCGAAAGGTGCTTCCAAGGCCTCGATTGACGTACACCCATTTCTCTTTCACTTTGAAAAAGCCTCTTTTATAGGCGGGATTTTCCAATAAGGTGAACGTTTCTCTTAACCAAGGGAGGTTCACTTGACACCCATGGGTGTGGCCGCAAAGGATTGCATGGCCCGGATAGTTTTTTAGCTTGGGAATGCAGTCGGGATTGTGGGCGAGAATCACTCCGGGGTAGCGCAAGTCATAGTGTTGGAAGGCGATATCGGGCCGGCAGCGGCCAAGCATGTGTTCTCCAACACCGCAAAGATTCAACGCAGACCCGGCGATAGGAATCACCCGAGTTTGGTTATCAAGAAGATCAAAAGGGGTTTTTCTGATGACATTGATTAATTGTTGGTGGGGTTTAATCGCACACACTTCCGGAGCGGCAACCGATGTGAGGGGTATTTTAGAGAATAAGCGCTTGAAGCCGGCCCTCACGGGAGAGACATGCTCATCGACGATATCGTAATCCCCTCTGTCATTAAGGGATACTCTTTTTTCATAATCATGATTGCCCAAAATAGCAAAACATCCGCAGGGAGCATAAAAACGATTAAGAAAGCGGCATAAGCGTTCTTCATCCTCCAGCACTGATTCACAAAGAAAATCTCCGGTGAAAACAATCACATCCGGCTTAAGTTGCATCGATTTTTTAATGATTTTATCCAGAAAACCATCGGAAATTCTCCGATGGAAATGGAGATCGCTAATTTGAAGAAGGGTAAAATTTTCCATTTCTTCAGGAAGATCAGGGATGGGAAGAGTCAGTTTTGTCGTTGTGATGATTGCAGGTTCAATAAACCGGGGCCAAATGCCGATGACTGAAGCAAAACAGAAAACATCCCAAAGGAAATGGGTGTGTGTATGCACCTTTTTTTTATCGATATGCAGACTCTTCATACCGTAAAAGGATAAGATAGAACAAAAAAAGATGAAAGGAAAAAGGGGATGGTTCAATGCCGGAAAAAGCTCTTCGTCAAAATCCGATGCATTTGTTATACTTTCCTTTACCATGGGTTTCCTATGGATATGAAAGACTCAATCAAGTTCAAGCCGGCCGATGTGGCGGAATGGTAGACGCGGTAGATTCAAAATCTACTCTTGGCAACAGGGTGCAGGTTCGAGTCCTGCCATCGGCATTTCTTTGAACTGCAGGGCTGTTTTTTGCCCAACGTTTAATCCTTTTTCCCCGTTTACTGCGGACTAACCGCCTGTTGAAGATCTGGCAAGCGATCTTTTAATTCTCGATTAATCCAATAAAAACCGGCAAAATAGGCAACCATAGCAGCGGCAAATAGGGCTGCGTAAAGATGGGTATGTTCACCCAGGGGTCCATAGTTCAGAGTCATCATGGCGGTATAAGCTGCAATAGAAGGGGCTAGTGCATAAGCCGTGAAATCTGCGGCAGATTTTGCCGTGAATCTGTGTCGTCGCTCTATGCCAAAAAACGCCAATTCCTTACATAAATTAAACATACCCGCTAAGCTTGTCAATAGGAGGTATCCCTTCGCACTCGTCAGGATGGTTTCGTTATCCGGAGTCATTGTTTGGGAGGCGTAAAAGTAGCAAGCTCCTCCAATGAGCATTCCAAGGCCAATGAAGCTTGCGGCTTTCGGTAGTGAGTGTAGACCTGTATAATAGAAAAAGATTCCGAGGGCAATACACACTACATTAGCAAAAATTCCCCAGATTGATTTTGTCACCATGAAGTTTCCCTTGAACCTCTCTCGCCTAAAGGCGAAAGATTCCTGTTTCACAGCTTCTAGCAACCTAGACAGCTCCGCAGGCTTTTTCCCCCGTCATCCCGACGGCTCTTAAATTCATAGCACTATTGTGATCTC
>JBAUVX010000066.1:0-7245 GCA_049583465.1 Waddliaceae bacterium
TTCGATTTTGTAACCCACTTAGAATCAAAAATCTATTGAAATCACCTCCCGCAACATGCGGAATGTGGGTTTCAAGACTTTTTTCTATCATTCACTCCCGGCAAAGATCCCCATCACCTCAAGGATCATCTTCGCGTTAAAAAGATACCCAAAAAGAGCTAAAGCTGATAGGATAGCGTTCGATAGAAAGGCCTCAGATGAAAATGATTTCTTCGCTTCTTGCTGCTTTAACCATCGTTACCGGTCTAGCTGCAGAAATTGACCACGAAAGAGAAGAAGCAATCAAAGACAAGATGATTCGAGATCTCGACATCATCAAAAATAGTTTTGCGATCAAATATGCTCCGGCAGAATGGAAAAAGACCTATTGCGATTGGGATCTTGAAAAGCAGATTGCACTCTCACAAGCCAAGATTCGAGAAACGAAGGCAATTACGCTTAAAGACTTTCATCGTATTGTCCAAGATTTCTTTGGTTCTACACGCGACTATCATGTAGGAATTTTCTTTTATTCCACAGAAGCGGCTTTTCTTCCCTTTCGTGTTCATGGTACGCAAGGGAAATACTATATCGCGTGGAAAGTTCCGGAGTTCTTTACACATTCTGATACTCCCTTAGAGGTTGGGGATGAGATTCTCTTGTTTGATGGCAGACCCGTCGACGATGCTATCCGGAAAATTAAGATGAATGCTTGGGAGGATCCTTCCTCGCTTACTAATCAGGCACTAGCTGAACAGCGATTAACCTTTCGTCTTGGAGCTTTAGGGCACGATGTTCCCAAAGGATCTGCGAGCATCACGGTCAGGCATGCAGGAACACACGCTATCACAACTTATGATCTGTTGTGGATCTATCAACCCGAAGAAATTGATCCTCTGGATCCTTTACCCGTTTTTTCAAAAAGCAGGATGTTGCCCGGCAGTGCGGGTGATTCCTTTAACACCCAAATTCATTGTCAAAGCCTTTTATTCTACAGGGAGATGGGTACCGACCCTATTGACAAGAATTTTCATGGTCAGAGTCCTTTATTCCTCAGGGAAATGGGTACCCCCGTTTACAAGAATTATCAACTGTGGTCGGTAAAAAGAGATGAGGCAATTCACAAGATATTGTCAAAAAGCGAGCTCATGCCATCGTTTCAAAAGGGGAAACAAGACAATTTTATGGGCTCAAGAACGAGTTTTCTTCCCGAGTTAGGTCCCATCGTATGGAACTCTTCCAAACGCAATCCATTCCAAGCTTACATTTTTAGGGGCCCGAAAAGAGCCAAGATAGGTTTTGTTCGTATACCTCATTACTATGGCGGAGAAGATTGCGTAAAAGAATTTGCCAAGATCATTAGGGTTATGGAGCGGCGGACGAGGGCTCTTGTAGTCGACCAAACCAATAATCCGGGAGGATTTTTGTATTATTTATTCGCCCTTGCATCCATGCTTTCAGAGAAACCGCTAGCTCTTCCGAAACACCGCATCACTCTCACTCAAGAAGATATCTCCTCTGCTGTGGAAGCCCAACGTCATTTAGAAGAAGTTTCCGATGATCCCTCCGCTGTTGCTAGCTTAGGAGAAACAATTTTTGGCTATCCTGTGACGTATGAACTCGTTCAATCGATATTGGCTTTTTATCAGACAATCATCGAGGAATGGAAGTCGGGAAGAACACTGACTCATTTTATCTCCCTAGACGGCTTGAATAGCATTGCACCTCATCCTAAGGTGAAGTACAAAAAACCGATTCTTTTTCTTGTGAATCAGCTTGATTTTTCCGCGGGAGATTTTATGCCGGCCATTTTACAAGATAATCAACGTGCACGCCTCATGGGGACTAGAACAGCCGGAGCAGGGGGCTATAGCCTTTCTCATGCCTATCCTAACCTATTCGGAATTGGCTGTTATACTTTTACAGGGTCAATTGCTCAAAGAGTAAATAGAGATCCGATCGAAAACCTCGGAGTCATCCCCGATCATATTGTTGAAATGACGGAAAATGACTTGGAGGGTGGAAAATATGCAGATTTTGTTAGTGAAATCCATCGGCAAATCCGCCATCTACTTGAAAGTCCTCTTTGATCCCGCATGTGTGCGATTTATTCTTTCTGAACTTTTTGAATGCGGCCTTCCCACTCTTTGATATACTCTAAGAGCTTTTGCTTGCTTGGCTTGGAACGTAGAAGGGTTAGCGTTTCCGGCAACTGACTCAGATGGGCAATTTTAGCAAGCAGATGCAAATGCCTCTTATCATCGCAGGCGAATAAGAAGAATAGAGTATGAACCGGCTCGCCATCTAGAGCTTCGTAGGGGATGGGCGTTTCGGGAAACACGACAGTGACAACATCCTGACCGGCTGTGAGTAAACAATCTCGCGTGTGGGGAAGTCCTAAGCCGTTGTTCAGAGCTGTTGACTGGAGTGATTCACGATCCAGTAAGAGTTCGGTGATCACATCTACGTCGAGTTTAAGTTTGTTTGCAATCAGCTGCATTGTTGCTCGAATCACCTCTTCTTTTGTTTTTCCCGGAATGTCTTGCAGAACTCCTCCTTTATGGATAGCGCGGTATAAACTGTACTGTTGATTTCCCCCCCTGACTTTCCTTCCCTTTCTTTCATTCATCCGGTTTTTTTTCTCCTCGCTAAAGGGAGCGGCCGTATGCTTTAATTTCTGGCTCATCACCCAATCTTCAATTTCAAAACGGCTGAAGCGATATTGATGATTCAGACGATAGGCGGGAATTTTTCCCTCCGCCAGCCACCGTCGGATAGTGGTTTCCGATACATTTAATAACTCAACGACATCTTTGATTTTAAGATCCATCTTTCTCCTCCATTAAAAAGCTTTAAACAAATCGATAATAGCCTTCGGAGATTGCATCGAGAGCATCTTTTTTCTCCTTTCTTCATCTTTGATTGCAACTGTTAATCCCGATAGTATTTGCAGGTATTCTGTTTGCTTATCATCCGGTCCTCCAATCATGAAGACAATACGAACACTTGCTTCATCTAGGGCATCCCAATCTACCCCTTTTTTTAGAAGGCCGATAGCGATAAAAAAGTTGTCGTACGTTGGAAGTTTTGCGTGGGGGATTGCCACCCCCATTCCTATGCCCGTAGAGATAATCGCTTCTCTATCGATGATGGCCTTAAAAAATTCCTCTTTATTCGTCAGCTTTCCCGAGGCCTCAATTACATCCACCATAGCACGGAGAGTCTCATATCGAGTCTCAGTTTCCAAAAAGGTTACGAGTTTCACATCCAAATATCTGGATAACTTCATCATTTGCCTTTTATACCCAAACAAGTTCAAGATTTGGATTTCGGCTGCGCCGAAGCCCCAGGCTTGGACGATCGCAAGAGGTTCCATATTACTACTATTGAGCCTCTTGCGATCGTTCAATCGCGGGAGCTTTCGCGTTTCCCAAATTCAAATCTTGAGTTTATTTAGGTATAGATCTCCGGATTAATGCAAGCCTGTATGACCAAACCCCCCCGATCCTCTCAGTGTTCCTATCAGCGTGTTTACAGAAAAAAACTTTGCTTGGACGACGGGCGCCAGGACAAGTTGGGCAATGCGCATCCCCGGTGTAATGAGAAAGTTGTCTTGGCCGTGATTAATAAGAATGATTTTTATCTCGCCGCGGTAGTCTGCATCGATTGTTCCCGGACTGTTGATCACTGTGATTTGGTAATCTCTTGCCAGTCCGCTGCGGGGGCGGATTTGCATTTCATATCCCTCGGGTATGGCGACGCGCAAGCCTGTAGGCACGAGAACGGATTGACCCGAAGGGAGGATAAGGTTTTCTTTGAGATGAGCGCGAATGTCGGCACCGGATGCCTTTTCGGAGCGATACGCCGGTATGTTTTGCTCGTCTTCAATCTGTATGGGAACTTCGAGGTATTCCCTATTGTTTTTCATTTTCGTTATTCCTTGGGGTTTTCTTATTTATTTTTTTTCTTGCCTCTATTTTTTCCTTTTCAAGGGGATGGCTGCCATTTTCTTCGGTCATAAAATCCAAGAGGGAAACTAGCCTGTTTTTCAATTCATGCCGTTTAACAATACAGTCTATCATCCCATGATTCAAGAGAAATTCTGATTTTTGGGCTCCTGGGGGTAATCGATGGCCAATAGTTTGTTCAATGACCCGGGGTCCGGCAAAACAAATCAAAGCATTAGGCTCGGCAATGATGATATCCCCTAATGAGGCAAAGGAGGCAGTGACTCCTCCTGAGGTTGGGTTAGTCAGAATAGAAATATAAGGAGGCCCTGCTTCGTTGAATTTGGCAAGAGCAGCAGCAGTTTTTGCCATTTGCATGAGGGAAAAGGTAGACTCTTGCATGCGCGCCCCTCCCGATGAGGAGACAATGATTAACGGTAAGCGCTTTTCCGTCGCATATTCGATGAGGCATGTGAGCCTCTCTCCAACAACCGATCCCATCGATCCACCCATAAAATTAAAATCTAAAACACCGAGGGCAGCTTGCCGTTCATTGATGCGGCACGTTCCTACCATCACTGCTTCATCGTGCCCTGATTTTTCTTTGGCTTGTGCGAGACGTTGCGAATAAGGGGCGGAATCGACAAAATTGAGTGGGTCTAACGGTTGAATTTCTTCGAACATTTTCTTAAAGGTTCCCGGATCTGTTAGGCTATCGACTCTTTCATCCGCAGAAAGACGGTAGTGATAATCACATTTAGGGCAGCAATTGCGATTTTGCTCAAGTTCATTCGTATGGATCAATTCATTGCAATGGGTACACTTGAGCCACCCGCTATACCCATCGCGTTTGGTCGTTTCGATCTTGATTTTAGGTTTATCTCTGGAAAAAAATCTCATCTCTAATGTGTGAATTCATCTTGACTTGTTATTCAGAATAAAATATTTTTGGGATAAACTCAAGGATAATGCCCCCGGTTGTGCCCTATTTTCAGATAGCTATGCTCGATTCTTAGTCTGTTTTGCTTGTTCACATGATTGACGCAGCAACACCTTTCCAACTCTGACACCTTCAGGCATTGCTCTTATGATGAAAACATTCTATACTAGGGTTAGATGGCAATCCTGTAAACGTTTCGCTGCTGATGGAGATTGAACTCAGAGTTCTTTACAATTTGCTTCGCATGAATTGGCTTAAAGATCCGAATCTCTCAGTCGAGCCATGGAAAGTCGATGATTATCGGTCCATGGGCATTGAGCATTTGTTCCAAAAACTCAAAGCATGCGGCTTTGTTTTGGATAAGAACAATTTTTTGGCCTTTGCAGAAAGTATCGATACTCCCGAAGATTTGACTGAACGCCTGCTCGAAGATTTTGACGACGATTCGATCGAAAAAGATCGCATTTATCTTCTCGTTTTTGAGCTGTGGCGGCGGCTGCTTCCCGAAAAATTGTGTCTTTCTGTGTTTTGCGATGAGCTCGATCACCAGATTTTCCTCTACGATCAGGGCGATGCCGCCGGCGCCGAATCCATTCAAGATGCCATGACCCGTTTACAAATGATTCTGGATGAAAATGTGGATCAAGGGGGTAAGTCGACAGAGGTGTTTGAGACGGTGAGCAGCTTTTGTGCTAATGATCTCGAAAGTTTTCTCTATGATTACATTGCCGAACAAATTGACAATAAAAACATATTCTATTCTTCTGAACTGTTGGACGGTTTTAAAGAATATCTAAAAACAAGCAAATGGTTTGATCTTTTAAAGGTTCGTTTACTCGAGTTTTCAGATCCGGAAGAGGCTCAAGAGCAGTTAAGAAAACTTGTACAGAAGGCGGCAAAAGAAAATGACATGCTCTTTAATTTAGAAGTCCTCTCTTTCATTGTTCAGAGCGGTGAAAAAGGGGAATTTAAAAAGATGGTGAAAAAGACCGTCCCTCTGCTCGAAAATGAAGAGGATTTTCAGGATTTGTTGACCATTTGCGGGGATTACTTCCGCTGCTTAGATGAAGACCAAAAAGAGCAAACCATTTTGTCGATTCTAGAAAAAAGGTTGGAAAAACCTGCCGAAGTTGCTATTGATCAGCATGATCCTGATGTGATCGCGCTACTTAAATCGATCAAATAAACGTTTTCTTTGTTTTGACTCCGGGTTAAGCTTCGGGGCGAGTCTGATGACCTGTTCCTCTTGCTGATCGGTTTCCGGAGCGGTATCGACGGGGGTTTCTCGCAGACGATGATAGCGGCTCACTTTCTCGAGCGCCTCTTTGCCGTCTAGACCGTAAAGGTAGCTTAGCAACAATGCCGCTACAGTCCCGGTCCTTCCGTTTCCTCCCCTGCAGTGAATATATAAGGGTAAAAGAGACCCCTGCTCAATTTGCGGTATCAGCATATCATTTAAAAACGATAATAATTTCTCATCTTCCGCAATAGAAAAGTCCGCAATAGGAAAATGCAGGAATCCAGGAAGAGTTTGATCTGCCCTTTCAGCAACAGTCTTTGAGAGCTCCAAATAAGAGAGGAGTCCATCTAGTTCGTGTTGTTCTTGAAGGCATAAAAACGTCTTAATTTCCAATTCATTGACGAGTACGTCCAATTTAGCCATAGCAACGCTTTGATTTCTATCTCCCGGATAAGAACCCATCCAGATCCTTCCCTTAGGATCAAGGGGATTGACCATAGGAAGGATATTTTTTTGCTTAGGCGTCAATAGTGAGCCGATGATTTCTTGGCAGTTATCCAGGGTCTGTTGATTTCCCCACGGGCCGGAAATTTCATCATTTGAACGTCCAATCATCAATGAACTCCTCCTATAATTTTAGCATCTGAGGCGTTGTTGCACAAATCCAATTCTTGAGTTTCATGGGTGCCCGTGAAATAATTATTTTAGGCGATGTTTGGCATATTTTCGTTCTCTTGATTTTTGGGGACAAACTATAGCTTATCGGACACCCTATTCCGCTTCTTAATCTTGTAAATCTGGGCTTCAAGAATCAAGGCTACCACGTTTGGTTCCCGCAGTTCCACACACAAAAGCCCGGATCAGTCTCGCGCCCCCTATACGCCGGTTGCCACCCATCCAGTAACCAAGTTTCCGATGGATTTATCCCAGAAGATAGAAAAGCCCCTGGTTTTGACAACAAATCTCTGGATTACGACGCTTCAACAGAGGTTCAGGTCTATTCGCCTTACTGAAGCTGAAAATAGTTCACCCAACGAAATACACATGACCGAAACACAGAGGCACAGAGGACACAGAGAGAACCTGCAGACAAACCAATTAACACAGGCGATTATTGGAGCTGCTATCGAAGTCCACAA
>JBAUVX010000067.1:0-2893 GCA_049583465.1 Waddliaceae bacterium
CAAATGTAGCCAGTAATAGTGAAGTGTTGATTTTTTTAAAAAAAAAATTGCATATATTATTGATTCTCCATCTAATTTTTCGTATGATTAATCTGTTAATAGCTAATTCGATAGGAGAACTTGTGGATCTACGCAATTTAGAACAGCTTGTGATGAGTGGTGAATCAGACAATATAGAATTTAAAAAATCAACAGCTCAGCTCCAACGTGCAGGCGAAACCCTCTGCGCATTTCTCAATGGAAAAGGAGGTAAAGTCTTTATTGGAATTACACCCACAGGAGAAATTAAGGGACAAGACGTCACTGATAAAACACTTCTGGATATTTCGAGCATTATTTCAAGACTCGAGCCTTCTGCACCAATCGATATCCAAAGAGTCAACACTTCAAAGGGGAAAGGGGTAGTGATTCTCACTGCTCATCCAATCAAAGCTTATCAGCCATTCACTTTCATGGGGAGACCTTATCAACGAATAGGAAGCGCAACAAAAACAATGCCTCGATCTGGATATCAAAGGCTCTTATTTCAAAGTAGCCACGATAATAATCGTTGGGAAAAGGAAATTGCTTCAGGGTATAGCCTTTCGGACTTAGATGAAAACGAAATTTTACGAACATGCCGCCTGGGTGTTAACGCTGGTAGACTACCAGAAAATATTCCAGATCAACCTGAAAATATCCTAGAACGTTTTGGGCTGATGGAAGATGGTTTTTTGCTGAAAGCATCGATCGTTCTCTTTGGGAAAAAGTTTCTTCCCGACTTTCCACAATGTCAACTCCGTTTAGCCAAATTTAAAGGGACTGACAAATCATCATTTCTGGATCAAAAACAAATGCATGGGTGCGCATTCACCCTACTTGATGAAGCAATGCTTTTTTTACAAAGACATCTACCTATTGCGGGTAAAATCATCCCTGGAATTTTGGAAAGAAAGGATGAGCCTCTATTTCCATTAGAAGCACTCAGAGAAGCCCTAGTGAACGCTTTCTGCCACCGATGTTATGAGCAACCAGGAAGTGCTATTAGCGTTGCCATTTTTGACGATCGACTAGAGATATGGAGTGACGGAGTTCTCCCATTTGAGCTAAAGCCCGAGGATCTTAAGAAAGACCACTCTTCTCATCCAAGAAATCCTCTGATCACTAACGTTTTTTATAGAAGAGGCCTGGTGGAGCAGTGGGGAAGAGGAACTCAAAAAATTATTGAACTTTGTATCAAAGCAGGACATCCAGAACCCGAATTTTTAGAGCAGGCGGGATCTGTTGTTGTTCGCTTCATCCCCGCAGGATATGTTCCTCCACACCGAATAACTCACGATCTAACTGAGAGGCAAAGACAGATTCTGCACGCTCTCTCTGAGAACTCAGAACTTTCCTTTGGAAGTGTCAAAAAAACTCTTATTGATCCTCCTAAAGATCGGACATTAAGGGATGATTTTCAACACTTGAAAAAATTGGGGCTCATTGAAGTTCAAGGAAGAGGTCATGGGGCAAAGTGGTATTTATTGAGGAAAGATATCGAATAAGGCGGTAATAAGGCGGTGGTTTTCTTATTTTCACCGCCTTATCACCGCCTTATCACCGCCTTATTATCTATCTGATGTTCAATATATTTATTCTTAATCACTTGAGGAGAGAAAAATGCGATTTCTTCATCTGACGTGAGATAAATAGGCAATACATCGGGTTTTATCTCATTGCTTCGACTTTGTAACCCGCTTAGAATCAAAAATCTATTGCAATCGCCTTCCGCGCAAAATGCGGAACTTTCGTTGGAATAAGGAATTCAAGACATGAGTCAACCATTAAACGGGCCCCGGCCAAAAATCTTTCAAGTCGCAGAGGAAGCCGGAACAATCGAGTCTCGCACAATCACCACTCGTTTCCCAAGCAGCGTCCAAAGAAGAACTTTCCCTTTGTTGACTCCGGAAGAGTGGCGCATGAGTTTACGAGAAAAAGTAAGCAAAATCGGCCGGCAAGATCCCTCAAAAGCTTCTATCATCTCTCGAAAGCTTCTTTTTTACCGAGGAACGGCGGAGAGCGGGAAGAATTCGAAGGGTTTGGCATCCGGGTCCCCGATATGCAGCTGCAAGGAACCCTTTTCGGGGGGATTCCGGAAGAAGAAGCAACCGGAATTGCTCCCGATGTTGAGGCCATTGAAGCGTGGATGACAGAGGGTGTTCGCTCAGAGAAAAGCGAAGAGGTCGCCCGGCACGCAAAACGGCTGCTCCGGCAAGCCCCATCGGCATCGGAAAAAGAAGTCGGCAATGTTTTACTCCGCTTGCAAACGATCCCCTCACCGGAAAATGCAAAACGGATCAAATCCCTTTCTCTCTATCTCCTGTTGCTCGATGTCATCATGGCTTATTTTGACCGTGCCATGATGTTAGAAGACCGGACAGGGGTATTAACCGCTGATACGCGAGGGAATTATCGAAAAGTGTTGGGAAAGTGGGATCATGAAGAAGCCTTTTTACAACGATTCGGAGTCTTGCAGTCCGTAGCGATACGTTATCGGCATGAATACTTAAACCAATCATTCAATTACATCACGGATCAGACCCAATGGCGGCAAGACTTGCAGGGATCTCTTGGAGAAGCCTTGACTCAATTAACCAGAAGAAATCTGTTGGGACTGAAAGACATCTATGACATCGTACGGAAAAATTTGGGGAAAAGCCGATACCCCGGGATCCTTGTCGTCCGTACCCTCACCCACCACGCCGTTCATAGCGAAGCGATGTTGCAGGAGCTAAAAACTTTTTTAACACGGATTTTCATTAGGAAGGTTTGGGTAACCTTTTTCTTCAAGAAATTTCCGCGAATTCTATTCTAAAACCTATTTTTAACCATATTTCAATTCAGAATACTTGCTCTAGAATTCTGTGATAGA
>JBAUVX010000068.1:0-2221 GCA_049583465.1 Waddliaceae bacterium
CAGCAATTATGAGTCGTAAAAATTTTCCTAAGTAATCAGGATAATAGACCTCAAAATTTTTCTTTTTCGGTGCAAATATTGTGATTTTTATAGCATGAGGGTAAAAGGAACCTTGAACGTGCCGGCACTTGTTTTTTTTAATTTTTATCAATCAAGGGTGCCGCCACATTTTTTAATGACTATTTCGTTGTGATTTCTTTTTTTGTTTCCTTGGTTTCGTTATTGCAGTTTCAATGAGCCGGCTTAAAGTGGTGGGCCAGTATCAAACCAATAACGAAATTGTGTGCGTTTGTGGAGGATAGAAGCAGCAAAAATCGTCTCAAATGGCAAGCATCTCAACTCAGAAAATATATTTTTTAGAAAATCTTTTATCGATAAATTTTTACGTCTCTTCCTCATAGAGCGTGTGTGCGTAAAGCACTCGTTAATAAACAATGCTATCATTATTAATAGTACCCATACTTTCTGTGCTCGGCAGTCTCTAGAGTAGTCATGCTCTATAGCATATCCTCTATTCTCTGCTGTATTGAACAGATCTTCTTCGTGCCACCTCAGCCTACCTCTTTCAGCTGAATACAAGCCATTTTTCTGAGTCACTTTCCAGCTAACTATCCATTCCCAATAAACAACCCGCTCTTTCCCATTGGGAGAAGTGATCACCTCGTAAAATCTGAGCAAGTTAATTTTCCTTTCCTGATAATCAATTTTGTTGAAAAACAAGACTTTTTGCTGCACCTTTGAACCCTTAGGGACAGTGAAGTTTCGTTTAGCTGTATGGGAATTCTCGTAGTCGGGAAGTTTTAAAAGGCCATCGCAATCCTTTCTAACTGAAGGCATGCTCCCTTTCTTGCGAACGATTGCATAGCTGAACCTGTTGTTTTCTAAAAGATCCAAGGTGGGTCCATTGGCGAATAATGAATCAAGGAGCGCGCACATTCTTAATCCGGGAAATCTCTCCCTTAATCTTGGAATGATCACCTTTAAAGCTGAAAGTTCACATTCTTGCTTGTGGACGTCATCAGAAGAGGTTTCCTTTCCATGAATTGCTTGTGAACGAATGGGATACACATAGATGGGCAGTTTGAATCCTCCCGGACACACAAGTGATGCGACTACAATCATATGACAATACCAAGTTGTGTCTCCTCGTGTGCGTTTGAGGCAATATGGACAAGATTCGCAATCGTGACCGCTATCAGGTGAATAAGTATGAATTTTTTCACCATCAAGTGCGATATGGTATTCCCCACCCGGGATTAACTCATCATGCTCAAAGAATGTTTTGCTTAGCCTGAAATTTTCGAATAATTGCATCAAAACATTGTTGAATTCTTCAAAGTCTAGTTTTTCAAGAACGTCATCTATGGTCTTCGCAACCGGCAGAGCACCATCACCTCTTCCGATGAACATTGAGATTCTCTCTTTGATTTTAGGGGCTTCGTGGGCCTGAGTGTGAAAGGAATTTTTGGATCCACTCAAAAACTGAACGTTAAATAAAGCAGTAAGCAAAAGGGAAGAAAGAGTATAGGTGGATTGTCCCCTTCTCGGATCTGTAACAAGTTTTTCAAAAAGTTTTCGGATTTTTAGTTTTGCCAAATACGCCAACATGTGTGAAGAAATTGGATCTTCATGAAGTTCATAGGAGTGAGGAAAAGGAATGCGCACATCAGGATTTTGTTCACAACAAGTACCGGATTCTATATCCTGAATGACAGATAACATTTTTGGGTCTTTTTGTTTTTGTGTTTCTGTTTGGAAATAAACACTTTACACGAAAAGACCTTTTTTTAAAAATCTTTAGAAGCTGTTCTCGGGGCTAGCGCATTAAAATTTTGTAGCCGGATGTCCCTTTTTCTAGCGATTTTAAACGTGAAGCCGCAGTGAAACGCGGAGTCGCGGAGATTTAAACTCCATTTACAACTGTAGACACAAACAAATTCAAGCATTGGATTTCACGCAACGCAAAAGTTTCTGCGATTGAATGATCATAAGGGACCCATATTTGCTAATATTGGGTCACTTGCAATCGTTATAATCTCCGCGGCTTCGCGTTTAAAATCGCTAGGAAAAGGGACATCCGGCTACAAAATTTTAATGCGCTAGCCCTGAAGCCGGTCTGGGTGGGTGTCTCCAACACAATCAAAATTTCCCTCGGAGCGAGAAGAAATTTTACTCAAATCATGATTTTACCTAGGAAAATTTTTACGACTCATAATTGCTG
>JBAUVX010000069.1:0-1659 GCA_049583465.1 Waddliaceae bacterium
GAGATCACAATAGTGCTATGAATTTAAGAGCCGTCGGGATGACGGGGGAAAAAGCCTGCGGAGCTGTCTAGGTTGCTAGAAGCTGTGAAACAGGAATCTTTCGCCTTTAGGCGAGAGAGGTTCAAGAGATTCATGCCGTTTTCTAAGCAGCATTTGGGGGTCGCTTGATGTATCCTGTTGAAAGCCTGTTCATTCTATTGTTGGGGCTGATTGCAGTTATTTCTATTCTGATCAAATCTTTGCTCACGACAATCAAATGGTCTCCGATTCCTTTCTACATTATTTTTGGCCTTGTTTCAAGGCAACTTATTGACGCGTTTGGATTGGACACTGTATCCCTTTACAAGGCCATTAGGATTTTTGGAGATATTGGACTCATCCTAATCCTTTTTCAAGTTGGAGTAGAAAGCAAGTTAAGTTCTTTATTAGAGCAGATGAGAAATGCATTGTTTATTTCAGTCCCTGAGGTGGTCATCAGCGGGATAGCCATGTTCATCCCCTTCTATTACTTTTTCAACCTCTCAATTCAAATCGCATTGATGCTTTCCATCGCCTTTACCGCTACAAGTATCGCGATTTCGGTCACTCCTTGGAAAGAATCGGGATACCTAAAAAAAACACCGGGGCAGCTCATTGTCGATTTATCTATGCTGGATGATATCTTGGGTATTCTGTTGATGGTCATTACTTTTTCCCTATTAAACGCTTTTTCCCGAGAAACATTAATGTTTTCCGGAATTCATCTTCTATCAATTTTCTGGATAATTTTAAAACTGTTACTCCTCATTTTTTTAGCCTATGCTTTGTCTGTATTTGTAGAGCCGAAACTTTCTAAGTTTATTAAAAAATATGAGATCGGTCCCGACCCTGTCGTTACCATTATCTCCCTTGCTTTGATTTTTTCAGCATTTGCAAGTTTTTTGGGGCTCTCTTTTGCGCTGGGATCCTTTCTTATTGGTCTTTCGTTTAGTCGGGACCCGTCTGCTGTTCGATTCGTAGCCTCTTACCAATCATTGGAGTCATTCTTTATCCCCTTCTTCTTCTTCTCCATAGGATTTTCAATTTCAGAACTCGGTTCTATTTCATTGATGACTGTCGGTATTTTATTTGTTGCAGCAATCATTGGGAAAGTTGTGGGGGTGGGAATTCCTTCATACTTTCTGAAATTATCTTTCCCGCTCTCTTTTCTTTTGGGACTTGGCATGGTACCTAGGGCAGAGGTCGCACTGGTCGTTATCAGTTATGCAAAAAATGTCTTCGATATCCCATCGACAATCTACTCTGAGTCTGTTTTCGTCATTCTTTTAACCTGTTTTACTCCTTTATTATTAATGCCTTTTATTCAAGGCAGGCTTAGAACCAAAAAACTTTAAAACCGGGTTTTAATCAAAAAAGCCGCGGTGTGAGTACGTGTAAAAATCCCACTAGTGCTGCGTCATAATTAAAATTTAGGGTTACGTATATTAAAATTTCCGTTATCATTTGTACCTTTACAGGCATAAATGGTGGTGATCATGAAAAAGAAATATATTGTTCACGCCATGGGCGAATTGCGATTTTGCGATTTCGGTTGATAATGCGCAGGTACTAGTTTCACCACTCATTTAAAGCATGGTTGTTAGTGTAAAACACAGAGACACAGAGAGCACAGAGAGAAAG
>JBAUVX010000070.1:0-1660 GCA_049583465.1 Waddliaceae bacterium
CTCAAGAAGAGGAAACGTATGAAGAGGCACTTAAAATTATTCAAGAGACAAAGTAGAAAATGAGATATGCAGTCATTTTATCCCTCTTCCTTCTTTCCCTATGGTTGGTGTGGCCTTCCTTGCAGGGGGAAACCTCAAATGATAAATATAGGGTTGCCCATTCGATCATGCGAAAAGTGGGTCAAGCAGTTAGCAAAAAACACAAAATGCATATGGCCGGCATCAGCGAAGCAGTGCATCGTGATGATAACCTTTATACTAAGATTGGGTTAGGATTTCAGATTCGACGACCAATACCCAAAGATGAGGGGCGAAAGCAATTGACGTTTTATACCTCAACAATAGCACTTAGACCTTCAAAGCTTTTTCTCATGTTTACTGGGCCTTGACAAAAGAAAAAACGTGCATTCCCGGGAATCGCTAGGTGTGTTAAATCCAAAAAGGGACGCACTCATTTAGCCCCCCACCCCAAAATGAAAGTGTAGAAAGCAAGGTCGGAAATCTCCCGACGCGCATCAATGGAAAGAGAACATCCTTAAACAACGAAGAAGTGACTGCTATTGCTTTTTCCATACACCAAGTCTTTTAGCTGCATCTTCGTAGGGTTCTTCTATATAAGATTCATCTTGGTAGTACCATTTTTCAGATTTATTAACGGTTAAATAACTAAGGACCCCATTTTGCAAGGTGAAATTTTCAATATTGGGATGAAAAACATCTTCACCTTCTTTGGTGTAAATAAATAGTTTTATTATTACATTTTCATAAGTAAAAGAGTGTTTTTTAAGGTAACAGTAGAGTCTTTTTTCTGTATGTAAATTCTTTATATACTTTTCTAGGATTTTCGTTATTAGAAGAACAGCTTCGTCCTTAGAAAGGATTTTATTAATATTAAAAATAAGTTTTTCATGATTAACAATATTATCTCTAGATAACGAGCCTCCCACTCCAGAAAATTTTAAATAGGAGATTTCTTTCTCTAACTCTGTTCCTGTTTTTAGAGCAACTGCATTAAGAGCTTCATCAAAACTACTCATAAATTCTCCACAATCTGCATAGCAAAATTGAAATGTTAAAAAAAATAGTGTAATAAACAAATAAAAATGATTTTTCATTTTAGCTCCCGTAAAGTTTAATGTAGTTTCGAATCTCATCGCGAAGCGCCCTTCTGTAAGTAGGGCTCTGAAAATCATGATCAAAACTTGGAGAATTTTTTTGGGGTTGTAATATAACTACATCTCTTCTGTTTGCGATACGTCCATTCAGATCTAGCCAGGGAACAATATCCCTATTCCATTTTGTAACATAGTGTGTTACTTCCTTACAGAGACGTCTGTCTATATATGCACCAGGAGCAATAGCTACAACGATTATTCTTTCCCTCAGTTCTTTTGGGTAGCACATGGGAGTATTTCTTACTTGTGCAGCTCCTTGGCTATGGCAAATTTGCAAGAGGGGAACATTCGAGTCTGCATTCGCGAAAAAAGCATTCCATTTCTTGTGAAGATATCTAATTGGAGGGGTAGCATAATAAGATATTCCATGGCATCGACGCATTTACCATGTGTTGCATTGTAAACTCCGTGAATGTTGTATCCTCGAACGCTCCTTCCCGATCAATGGCTAAAAGTTCGCCAAAATTCACCACCTATTTAGATCT
>JBAUVX010000071.1:0-1585 GCA_049583465.1 Waddliaceae bacterium
GACCATTCTCGCTGATGCGTTGCATGCGAACCAACCATGTCTTGAGCTCCTTTTAGAGAGAAATTTAAATTTTCTTGTTGCTTGTAAACCCGGCTCTAATTCGTACATGTTTGAGTGGATAGAGACAATGAGGGAAGGAGAAGAGCTGCCCACATTTCAAAAGAAGTACAGGAAGAGAAAGCATTGGTACATTTTTAAGGGCTTGTATTGAAGCTATGAGAGGAGCCTTTCGTCTTATTGGCTGTTGGAATTGGGATAATTTTTACCACTATGCATGGGAGGGCTTTGATACTTCATGAAAGGCTGTGATGTCTTGGGTTTTCAAAGTTTGTGTCCCCTAACTTGTGAGAGATGCCTATTTAGAGGAAAGAATAGATCTGATTACAAAAGAACCGGATTTGCGTCAGCGGAACCGGATGAAAATTGCTGTCCTGAAAAAATGACGCGTTTCCCGGTTATGGTGAAATTATACTGGTTGAGAATTGCTGCTATCTTAACATGAAACTATTGACTTTTAATTGGGATCAGACTACATCTTCTCTACAAACAGTCGGTGTTTAACTTTCATTTTCACACCTCCCTGATGAAAATGAAGGGAGGGTATCTGAACTGTTACAACTAAGAAAAGGAAATAGTATGCTTAATTTATCACCAATGGCACAAACAGCTAGTCATAGCGAATTAAATCAACCTATACCTACACAACAAATAGCCGTGAAAAACGGGGATTCAAAAATCTCGGGGAAGGGCCTTCAAACTCTAAACCTGCAACGCCACCATCAAATCGCGATTAAGCCGGTTGACCAGCCGTTGTCAGGAAATCAATTGGCAGGAGGAACAAAAGGTTACGGCGTCAAGATTTGGGCTAATGCCGGGCTTGTAGTAGGGACAACGGCATTGTTCTATGGTGTTGTAAAAGCTTGGGGATATTTTCCGGGATGGCTCAAAAGTGGTCATAACAGTCGGAATGACGGCACTCAAGCGGACAGAGGAATTGCGCGTGATTATAGGCGGGGAACCGGTGTGTTCACGGCTGTTCAGCAAGACCAAAAGAGAGTAGAGCGGCACGTGGGCCGCTATGATGATATCAATCGGGGTTTATCTTTACTGGAACAAAACAATAGTGTATTTGAAGAACTTGAGGTTTCAGATGTGGATATTCCGAAGGATGCACGCCATAACGAAGACGATATTTTAGAGATTGACACATCAGAAATAAAACAAACGACGCATCATCTGCGATTACTGCATGTACCTGTCGTGCAAAATCTCATTCCGGATCAAGAGATCCATATAGGGGAGCTGTTTAATTTACCATTAAGAAATGTATTTAGTGATGCAGATGGTGATTTTCTAAGGTTAAGTGCTAGACTTGCAACAGGAGATTCCTTGCCGAACTGGATATCCATTTCGCTCTCTCCCATTTTGCTTGACACTTACCATCCGAATCCGAAGGGTGTTGCTCTTGATGTCGCAGTAAGCGGCACGACGGCTTTTGCGGCTTTTGTGGCAGATGGGGGAAGCGGCCTGCAGATCATCGATGTCAGCAATCCTAGCGCCCCCACCCTCTTGGGCTCTTACGATA
>JBAUVX010000072.1:0-21186 GCA_049583465.1 Waddliaceae bacterium
AAACATTCAAATCTGATCTTATCAAAGCTTTTCGATACAAAGCTATGGAATTCCTTTTGTCCATATTCTTACAAAAAAAATATTTTGTAGAATTTCATGCTTTATCTATTCCAACGGGAACTGCTGGGAAAATTGTATGGACTTGCTCTATTTAATTATCAGTTTGATTAGCGGAGCCGCCGGAGGAAATATTGCCGGAGCCCTCTTAAAAGAAAGAAATTTGGGGTTTATTGCCAACACTCTTTCGGGAATTTTTGGAGGAGGAATTGGAGGCGCCATCCTACAATTTCTGGGATTTATCAGCTCTTCGGGTTTAATTGGACCTGAAGGGAATATTGATGTCGGCGCCCTCATCGCCAACATCGCTTCAAGTGGTGTAGGGGGAGCTGTTTTGTCATCTATCGTTACCTACCTAAAAGACCAATTCAACAAATAAGCATAATAAGGGAGACCTAGAGCCTAAACCACGATCATTGTCGTTTACATAAGGTCTCGGTCGGGTTTGTAGGTTTCCCCCTCGATAGCTTTGATCCTAAGCTCGATCGGAGGGTGTGTGGGAAAAAGGCGGGAAAAAAAGGAAGTGTTATTGATGAATAGATGCGAGTAAGCCATGCTGGTTAGAGCCATATCACTGACATGGTCTCGCTTGATTTTCCTTAAGGCATCCGCCATGGCGCCGGGGTTGCGAGTGAACTGCACAGAGCAGGCGTCTGCCAAATATTCCCTTTGCCGGCTTACCAGACTTTTGAGCAAGGAGCCAAAAAACCAGGAAAATATCCCTCCAACCAAAAACAGATACGCGATTAGGCTGGTGATCGTGAACCCCCTTCCATAATTGTACTCGCGAGGGGTGCCATACATCCCTGAAACCTGCAAAAGCCGCATTCCATAGTAAAGGAGGAAATAAAATCCCATCACCATTGCCGCTAATTGCAGGGATATTTTCATATCCCGGTTATAAATGTGCCCGAACTCGTGCCCAATCACCGCCTGAACCTCGTCTCGATTCAACTTATTTAGAGCTCCTACGGTAATTGCTACCGCGGCATTTTCTGCATTTGTACCCGCAGCAAAGGCGTTGATCTGATTAGAAGGGAGGATAAAAACTTTTGGAACAGGCTGGCCGGAAGAGATGGCGACCTCCTGTACGATATTATGAAGCTGTCTTAACACAGGCTGTGTATTATCAGGACTGACCTCCTCTCCCCCCATAGACTTGGCAACATGAGCTCCCCCTTCCCTCCTATAGATCAAATACTGGGTGACGGCCACCAGTAAAACAGCTCCTAAAAAAATCAGTCCAAGCATGGGCAGAGAAGGATGATACGCATGCGGGGCTATCCATCTTAAGAGGTATTCCACTAACCCTGCAGCGGCAAGGGTTAACATCACAAAAGCTGTAATGTACAGTTTTGTTTTGCCTCTTGCCTTTCTTTGAGCTTCCCAGAAATCCATTTTAGAATTTCACCTCTACCGGTTTCCTTGCTTCCGGCTCTTCGACATCAAATAGCTCAGCCTGATGGTGGCCGAATTGCCGTGCAATCAAATTAGCGGGAAAGACTTCCTGGGCCGTGTTGTATCTCCGCACATCGTGGTTATAGACCTCTCTTGCTGAAGAAATTTTATTTTCTGTGTTGGTCAGCGAATCCTGAAGCTGCTGCATAGTTGTGCTGGCTTTCAAATCGGGATAACTCTCCGAAAGAGCGAAAATATTTGCGAGGGACCCCTGAAGCAGTCCTTCGGCTGACAGTAGCTTTTTGATGGTTCCCTCTGTGGGACCTCCTTCTTTTTTTATTGCTTCTCTGGCCGCCATTGCTTGAGATCTAGCTTCGACAACGCCTTCCAAGGTCCCTTTTTCATGAGCCATGTACCCTTTTACCGTTTCAACCAGGTTGGGAATCAAATCATAGCGTCGTTGAAGCTGTACATCAATTTGCCCCCAGGATGTTTTGAGTGTATTTTTCAGAGTGACCAGGTTGTTATAAATCCCTATCCCCCACAAAGCAAGACCGCCGCCCAACACCAATAAAATCCAACCAATCATCGTCAATCTCCTTTATTTCAAGGGTTATAAAGAGGGAGTATAATGCAATAGTTTTGCCTTATACTCCCAAATGTTCATAGAACTACTTGCTTGCAACTTTTTCCGACCAGCTGCTTACTTCATCGAGAATGCCCTTAAGCCCCCCAAAAAAGTCATCGGGGTCTTTGTTTTTATGCTCTACAGGGATATTTTTCTTGATTTTTTTCTTCATTTCTTTATTTTGTTGAGTTCTATTGCGCACCTCGGCAAGAAGAGCATTGACGTCTCTGGCGTATTCCCGAAAATTTTGCTGTCCGCTCATGAGTTCCTTAACTTCTGCCTGAATTTTTTGCATATCAGACTGGTTAAGCGACTGGAACAACGTCTGTAGCTGGGCAAACCCCGACGTAAGGTCGTTCAAGTCCCCACCGGTTTCTTCTCTAGAATCTGCCGGATCGACGTCTTTCGACAGATTTTGAGCTGTGGAACGGATTTTTTGCAAAACCGTAAAAAGATCTGAAATACCTGCCATTTTTTCCTCCTGGGTTAGCTAACTCCTCACTTTTATTGTAGTCAATCCGGGTATATTTTCAATTTTTTTTTATCAATAATCCCTGCAGGCTATAAAATTACTGAAACCCTATCTATTTAATATTAAGATATTTAAATCGGGTTGTGCGGAAAACCTCTCGCACAGCGTGAAAATGGGTGGTAAGATTTTTAAAAACAGGAAGAGCTAAAAATCTGAACGAATAGCAATTTACGGATAGGTTCATGGGAATCATGCTCAGGCTGCGGATGGAACGCCGGGGAGAAGTTAAAATTTTTATTTTTAAAAAAAATCTTGACTGTGTTAGGATATGCTCTCATCTTAATTAAATATTACCTTGCTTTTATAACACCTGGGGGGAAAAAGGATGGCCTTACAAGAAAAAGTCAAGCCAATACGAAGCTTTTCACGATTAAACAGCCACACACAGCGAGCTACAGAAGAGGTATTAGCTCAACTGAATAGAAAGGTGGAGGACAAGACGTTTTCTCTTCCGATTATTGCTGCAATCATCTCCGAGGCCGATAGTCAATTGTTTAATCAATATAAAATTTTCATGCTTGTGGACCAGGTCTTAAAATTAGAAGAAAAAAAGAGTGGAAAGAAAAAAAGTCGAAACCAACTCAAGGTCGTCAAGCAGCTGCTGAAAAAAAGCAGCAAGATACAGGTCATGGTTAATCCTCCAAAGGTGGTGGGAATCCAACACTTTATCGAAAACATGGTCGCCGAAGCGGAAGAAGCAACTCGTCGAAAAGAGTATTTATCCTTGGCAATGAAACAAAAAGCGATTCATTTTCGCAATTGTGTCAGACATTTACAGGAAATCCCTTCCGATCAAGAAACGATGCAGCATACGAAGGCTTTAGAAGTTCTCCAAGAATTCTTTGCTACGTCGATTGAGTTTATTCACATTTTTTTGCAAGAGAAAATCAATACCCTGCTCGTTCAATCCTAATCTCCGCGGCTCCGGGTTTCACTGCGGCTCCTAAATAACTCGCAGTTATTTCCCCGGTAGGGGTCGCCGAAGGACTGGCCCGCTGCGCGTTTTAAATTTGGCAGTCATCAAATGTTAGATCAAGTGCAAGACTTCTTTATGGCTTGCATCACTTGACGACAGAGGGTTTTTCCTTCGGGAAAGGTCATGTGCTTTTCAGCCTCTTGAAGCGGAACCCACTTACTCGCTGAAAGCTCCTCGAGTTGCAAGGTTACGTCGCCTTTCACCTCGGCGACAAAATATTCAACGGTTTTATTGATCATCCGGGATTCCTTTTTATAATCATATGTTTCACACAGTGATGGGCAGAGAAACATCTTTTTTATCGACAACCCCGTTTCTTCAGCGAGTTCCCGGGTAGCAGCTTGAATCGCCTTTTCACTCTTTTCTGCATGTCCCTTAGGAAAAGCCCAGTGGCCTGCCTGGTGTCTGATCAACAAAACGTGCCATTGCCCTGCAATTTGCACTAGGGGAATGATTCCGTACGCCAGTTCTGTTTTCATCATTAAGAATTGTGCATGTATTGGCCAAAAACAATGGTTGCATTATGGCCGCCAAAACCGAAGTTATTGGAAAGAGCAATGCGAACGTTACACTCTTGCGCCTCTTTCGGAATGTGAAAACCAAGCCCCGGTTCCGGATTGTCCAAGTTAATGGTTGGATGAATAACACCCTCAGTGATAGCCTTAATTGTCGCAACTGCCTCAATGCCTCCTGCCGCTCCTAGAGAATGACCAATCATTGATTTAGTGGCGTTCATTGCAATGGCAGCAGGATCAGAAAACACCTGCTTCATCGCATTGACTTCCGCCATATCCCCTGCCTGGGTCGACGTGGCGTGCGCGTTGACATAATCCACATCTTGAGGCTGCAATCTTGCATCTGTTAACGCTTGGCGAATGCATGCCGCAACGCCCCTGCCATCGGGCCTGGGTTCGGTGATATGGTAGGCATCGCAGGATAATCCGTGTCCCAAATACTCGGCAAAAATCGGAGCTCCACGATCAATCGCATGTTCAAGTCTTTCCAGCAAAATCACGCCCGCTCCTTCACCCATGACAAAACCATCACGATTCTTATCCCAAGGGCGGGAGGCTTTTTCAGGTTCTTCGTTTCTTTTGGAAAGCGCTTTGCAGGCACAAAAACCCGAAATCCCCATAGGAAGGATAGGAGCTTCGACTCCCCCGCAAAGCATGAGATCGGCTTCGCCAAGCCGTATATGGTTCGCAGCGGAAATAATGGAATTATTGCCCGTCGCACATGCTGTGGAAATGGAGTAATTCGGCCCCATAAACCCGATATCCATCGCTAAAAGAGCGCTGCCCATATTGGTAATTATATACGGAATAAAGAAGGGCGATACTTTACAGGGTCCTTGCTGGATCATGGATCGGACCCCATCGACAAACACTTCCATTCCCCCCATTCCCGAGCCGATCACTACTCCGCAACGAGTCGAATCTATGTTGGCAAGAGCTTCTCGATCCAGTTTTGCCATTTCGAGAGCTTTCTTCCCGGCAACGACAGAGTAAGCAATGCTTTTATCCACCCGCCTCGCTTGTTTTTTGTGGAGATAGCCTTCCGAGCTGAAATCGGTAATTGTTGCAGCAATGCGCGTGGGAAGCTCTTCGCAAGGAAATTCCGTGATTGTCTTCACTCCGCTTTTTCCTTGGAGGAGTTGCTGATAAAAAGCATCAACATCACTTCCGTGACAGGAAATTATGCCCATCCCCGTCACAACAATTCGTGGTCTAGCGGATAGGTTCATCATTGACTATCTTTAAGCTTTATATGTAAATCGACGATCTCTCCTTCTTGCCAAAGCTCTTCCAAGGCATACTTTTCACGCAATTCGGGTAAAAACAGATGGATAAGAATATCCCCGCAGTCGAGTACAATCCACTCTCCCGTCGTTTTCCCTTCGCTGCGATAGAGGACAAGGCCAAGATCCTTGATTGTTTCATCTATAGCAGCACCAAGCGCCTGTACATGTCGTTCCACGCTTCCTTCCGCGATAAGGAAATAGTCTGTAACAGTCGAAATATTTCGTACGTCAATTGCAAGAATATTTCTTCCTTTTTTATCGTAAATAGTTTGAGCTACGGCATTTAGCATTTCTATAGAGCGATCTTTCATAATAATTGAAAAAACAGATAATTAAGGAGTTAAGTATAAATGATTTTTGTAGATAAAATCAAGGACATTCTTTGGTACAAGATCCCGGCAATCCTCTCCTTGTTGGAGTTTGCGGCGGATTTCAGTGCTTGAGATTTCTTTTATCGACGTTGAAGTCCATCCTTTCTGAATAGCCTGACAAATTTGAGGATTTTCATTCGGAAACCGGGGAGCTGCAGAGGAAGAATAGCGGCTTCCAATCAAGAGGCGAACCATCTTGACAATCTCTTCCGCCTCTCGCCATAAAAAAAACTCAGGGATTAATTCATCGCTTAACAGCAAGTGGATCTGACGAGGACTTTGTCGCTGCCGTTCTCTTTCCAAAAGGTCGCGAAGAGTATCAACGGTATAGGAAGGGCCTTTTCGTTGGGATTCTATATCGAGAAGCTGGTACTTTGGTTGTCCGCTAATCGCCAGTTCAACCATTTGTATTCGATAATGGATGGGGGTGGGTTGGCGTTTTTTCTTGCGGGGATTCAAGCGTGCCGGACAAAACCATACCTGAGCAAGATCGCGGCGAGTCATCAGTTCTTTGGCCAAATGCAGATGTCCAAAATGAATAGGATCAAAAGATCCTCCAAAAAATCCAATCTTCTCCACGGCCGCTTGCATTCATTAAATCATAAATAATAGCTCTCGATATTTGGGCAACGGCCAAAGAGAGTCTTCCACTTGAGCTTCAATGGTGTCAATGACTTCCCGAAATGCTTGCATAACAGGAAGAGAGTGGATGGAGATGTACTCGGCTTTTTCAACGATAGAAAGAGGGGATGCCCGATCTTGCACGGTTTCCAATTGACGGCAAAGGCTGATCGCTTTTTCTATCGTTTGGCAATAATTTTCGAGCAAAGAGATCTGCTCGTCTGCGGGGGTGCCTTGGTTCGTCGCATTCTTGAGAGATTGCACGCTTCTTGCCATGAGGTCTTGCTGTTTCATCGCAGCGGGGAGAACCTGCGTTTTGAATATCTCGATCATAAGATGGCTATCAATGCTAATCATTTGTGCATAATGTTCCGCCATGATCTCATAGCGGCTTCTCATTTCAAGAGGGGTGAGAATGCCTGCAAAGACGTCGATAGCTTGAGGAGTGATCAGTGCTTTGAAGGCATCGATCGATTTTTCCACATGGGGAAGATTTCTACGTTTTGCTTCTTTAAACCATTGTTTGGAATAGTTATCTCCGGAAAATCTGATGTCTTTGGATTGTTTAAGGTATCTTTTCAACACGGGAATGACGCTTTCTTCAAGAGCCTTTTTGGATCTGATGTCCTTGGTGCGGAGACTGCTTTCAATTTCATCGAGGATGCGGTGCAAACTCTTGGCAACAATAGCGTTCAATGTTGTCACGGCCATGGCAGGATTAGCGGAAGAGCCGAGGGCGCGAAACTCAAATTTCGCTCCTGTAAAGGCAATGGGCGATGTACGATTTCTATCTGTGTAGTCTTTCGTGAGATCGGGCAATTCTTTAATTCCCAGGTCGAATTTGCTTTTCTTAGAACTGTTCTCGGAAAATTTTTGTCCTTCGATGTTATCCAATAGATGCTCGATCGCATCTCCTAGATACACAGAAATAATCACCGGAGGGGCTTCATGGCCGCCTAAACGGCAATCATTCGTCGCAGAACCGATGGATGCTCTCAGTAGTAATGCATGCTCATGAACAGCATGAAGAAATGCCGTGAGAAGAACGAGAAAATGGACACTATTCCCGGGGGTATCCGAAGGATCTAACAAGTTAATACCGGTATCGGTGGCAAGAGACCAGTTGCAGTGCTTGCCCGACCCGTTGATTCCTTCAAATGGCTTTTCATGCAAAAGACACGACAGGCCGTGCTTGAGAGCAATTTTACGCATCAGCTCCATCAACAGAATGTTATGATCGATGGCCCTCGTTGCCCTCTCGACGACAGGAGCCACTTCATGTTGAGCAGGAGCCACCTCATTATGGCGTGTTTTAACCGGAATGCCTAACTTTAAAGCCGCCCTTTCAAAATCGTGCATGTAACACAAAATCCTCTCTTTTACCGCTCCAAAATAGTGATCTTGAAGTTCTTGTCCTTTTGGAGATGAGGCGCCAATAACCGTGCGGCCGGAAAGCAAGAGATCTGGGCGCAAATCACGCAATGCCCGATCAATGACAAAGTATTCTTGCTCTAATCCAATCGTCGTATACACCCTGCTAGCTTGAATCCCTGTCAAGGACAGCAACCGCAATGCGGCATCGCCAAGCTTCCTTTCCGACCTGTGCAGAGGAATTTTACTGTCAAGAACATCACCGGTCCAGGAGAAAAACACAGAGGGAATACATAGTGTCCTTCCGTTTCCCTCTTTCCAAACGAAAACGGGGGAAGTGGGGTCCCAGCCGGTATATCCTCGAGCTTCGTAGGTACTCCTAAGCCCTCCGGAGGGAAACGATGAAGCATCGGGCTCCCCTTGAATGAGCTGCTTTCCGGTAAATCGTTCGATGAGCCGGTCAGGAGAAATCCACTCAATAAAGGCATCGTGCTTTTCTGCTGAAGACCCTGTCAAAGGTTGAAACCAGTGTGTGAAATGCGTTGCACCATGACCGATGGCCCATTCTTTCATCGCGACAGCAATCGAATCGGAAAACTCTTCTTTGATCTTTTCTTTTCCGTCCATCGCATCGATCACATGACGATAAATTTGGACAGGCAGCATTTGCTGCATCACTTTTCTGTTGAAAACATGACGTCCAAAGTCTTCAGAAGAAATCTGTGTGCCGGCACCTTGTGTTTCCGGGACGGTTTTGCGCGCCGCGGCGCTTCTTATCGCATCGAACCTAGGACTCATCCTGCATCTCCTTTCGTTCTTTTCTGCAGTTAAGGGATAAAATCCGCAATCATTTCTTCTAGTTGCCGGATGTGCGCATTGATTTTGTGCAGCCGATCTTTTTCCACATTGAGCTGATCGCGGAAATAAAGAGATGTGTTAAAATTTAATCCCGACGATCCGCTTGCCTTTCGATATTCTTCAATCTTATTTTTTATTTCTTCTCTCTTTTTCTGCCGGCGTTGCAAAACCTCTTTCAGTTGACTTAACACCTCATTTTTGTCATCCGCTTGTCGATGAAGCAACTGTTCCTCTTCTTGGGAATCGACGGCATCTTCGAGAGGGATCAACAATTGTCGAAAGTCTTCTCTTTCCGAATCTGAAAGAGCGATTTGGTGAATCTGCTGTTTAATCATGCTGAAGTTTTCAGCTAAGGAATGGGAGTTCGACTTGTCTTGGCCTTCCGTAAAAGAATGGATTCGATTTTTAACATCTTCCATCTGTTTTTGCCTTTTCCGCTCTTTTTCCCGCTTAAGCTCGTCCCGCGTCTTCTCGTCTTGGCTCCTCATTGCTGCCACAGCTTTTTTCTTCGTTTGTTCTTTTTTGTGTTCTCTTTCCCATTCCTTGAGCATATTCCAGCATTTGCTGAGAGTTTCTCTTGTCTGTGTAAAAGCAGGGGGATTCAACGTGAGCCGCTTTGCCGTTGACTGAAGTTCTTTGATCTCTTCTCGCAGGACATAAGGCGTTGCCTTCCCTATGTTTTCAGAAAAATTGCCGGTAAAAAAGAGGTCAACATCATGGATAAACTGTTGACTTATCTTTGTCATCAATTCTTTGCGCCGGGGAAAGACTTGATCCCCTGCGGCAGAAAGCCTTTGAAAAAATTGATTTTTCTTCCTGATGCGCATCTCGGTGTTGATCAGTTCTTTTCTGAGAGCGTGAATCCGGGAAGCCTGAGCATTGAGATGGCCAAGCTGAAACTGAATTTCTTCATAAAAGGGCAAGCTCCCTTTTAGCGCTTTGCAGGAAGAGGAAAAATCGGAATGAGGATCATGTTCAAACTTTCGTGGGTATTTGGCAATGTCTTCTTCCAGCGCAAGAAGGGCGATGTCGATTTGCTCGATGGTGTATGCCGACTGTTTTTCAAACATCTCCTTTAGCCTGCCTGCTTCTTTAACGAGTGCGCAGTAGTCTTCCCACATCGCAGCCCTAAAAGGGGACTGAATATTTTCTTGAAAAAGTTCCAGGATAATTTTTCTTGCTTTCCAAAAGGTGATGAAATCGGGATTTCCGCTTTGAGCCATGCAGGATTTCATCACTGCAATCACTTTTTTCAATTTTTCTTCAGAGTCATCCAGAGCTTCTAATTCTTCTTTTAATGCGCTGAGTGGTGAGGCCTTGGTATTCTCTTTGGATGAAGAAAGCTGCCGAGAACTGTCGCTTTTTGCAGAGTTTTTCACTTCCACCTCGATGTGGAGCTGATTACGCGGGTTTTGGAGAGTGTCGTCAAATTTCGAATGGTTTTTTTTGGGGATTTTTTTCCCGGGAAAGGAACTCGAATTTAAGCTGATTCCAAATTTGACGACACCCTCTTAGACCCTAATTGCTACCCAAACCTTATCTAGAGAAGACTCGAGCACAGCATCTACTTCCTGCAACGTCTTGGCAAGGAATTACCCTTGCCTTCGACGCTACCGTCGTATCTGATGCACTCGAACCCCGCTAGCTGAGGTTTGGGTGGCAACTAGGGTATTAGCTTTTCACAAAAACTGTAAAGCAATTTCCAATTTAGGTATACTTAATTATCGCTCGCTTTTAGCGTTAAAAAAAAATTTGCAGTATTATACAGCAACACTCTTAAGGTGCATTATATGATTACCCGTGGCTCTATCAATCTTCTTCGACTCATTATTAACTTTTTTGCCCCGCTTGCATCTGTTGGTCTTATGATTTTCGGAAGTGCTTTCTACACCACTTTTTTGAGCGTGTTTTTGGACAGCGAGGGGTATACGCGAGGGGAAATTGGATATGTCCACGCCGCTTTTTTTCTGGGAATGCTTCTCGGTGCATTTCAAATGGAGAAGCTGATCAAGAGAGTCGGCCATATTCAAGCGTTGGCTGTTTTTGGGAGCCTTGCAACATCTTCGACCCTTTTACAAGCACTATCTCAAACGTTTCTTGCATGGATTTTTTTACGTTTTTTGTTTGGATTATCGCTGGCTGCCCTCTACATCGTGATCGAAAGCTGGATGTTGGGCCACAGCACCCCCAAAACAAGAGGGGTCATTTTATCCCTTTACATGATTTGTCTTTATGCCTCCCAATCTGCAAGCCAGCAAGTGCTCTCCTTTGTCGATATTCATAGCTTTACCCCGTTTTTGGTGTCGGCATTATTCACTTCGCTTAGTGTGATTCCCGTGGGTTTGTCGACAAGCCGCATTACACTGCCGCCATCTCATGAACCTATAGGATTTTTCCGTATTATCAAACTCTCTCCCTTTGGGGTTTCAGGGTGCTTTATCTCCGGACTCCTTTTGAGTGCTTTATATAGCTTTTTTCCCATCTTAGCCGTATCAAAAGGAATTCCTAGTGCAAACCTCATGTCGGTCACAATTGCCGGAGGGGTAATTTTGCAATGGCCAATTGGAAAATTTTCGGATTATTTTGAAAGAAGGAAGACTCTCCTTGTGATGGTTATCATGACCTTATGTTTAACTCTGATGGGATATCTATACGGAGAAGCTTCATCAACACAGGTTCTGAGCCTCTCTTTTCTAATCGGTGGATTTTCGTTTACTTTATACCCCTTATGCATCACCCAGGTCTGCGATCACCTTCATCACTCCAATATCACGACAGCAACCGCTTTGTTGCTGATTGCCTATGGATTTGGGTCGGTTCTAGGTCCGGTTGCTTCATCCATGGTCGTCGACGCTTTTGGGATCAACTCGCTTTTTCTTTACTTTGCCGCTCTTTTGGCGATATTAGCGGGGATTGGAGCTTATACAACGATGAGACGCCCCATCATTCCATTGGAAGATCAAACAGAATTTCAACCCCTTACCAACGTCTCTTCCGTTGCTTATGAAATGGACCCGCGAAGTGAAAACGGAGAGTAGCTTTACAAAAAATTTTGGTCTAAAACTCGCGATCGTCAGGGTGCCTGTCTCAGCCTTTTTTCAGTGATCTTTGCCAATCGACGGATGAATAATATCCACATAGGGCTAAAGAAAAGTGTTAATGCGATCACAGCAATTGTCATCTCATATGCCGGGTACATAATGAAATAGGATTGATAGCCAACGGATGCTATGACGAAACTAAACTCTCCGATTTGAGAAAGAAGAGATCCCCCATAGAGGCTGATGTCCCAGGCCTCTCCTAAAAATTTCAAAATCGCAGTATTAATGAAAGTATTGGTAAGAAGCACAATCCCAACCAGAAAGAGGATTTGCCAAATGTTTTCGGCGATGAAGTCTATATCGATGAGCATCCCGATGGAAACGAAGAAAAGCGCAATAAAAATGGTGCGTATGGAAAGCAGTCTTTGTTGCATCCATTGGGTTTCCCTTGCCGATCCCACAATCATTCCACCCACGAAGGCTCCTAAAGCTGCCGAGAGCCCCATGAAACCTGATAGCATAGCCATCCCAAAACAGATCCCAAGGGAGGCAAATACCTGCAATTCGTGGTCATTTTTCAGATGCGTTGCCCAGGAAAGATGGATTTGATCCTTAATCGTTATCCAAGCAACAAGAAAAATCATGACGACTCCCCCGACTCCTTGCAGCACTAACTCACGCGTTGTGAGTTGTCTGCCTCCAAGAAAACTTAAACAGATCAACATAGGCACAATTAGAATATCTTGGACAAGGAGGATTCCCAAAACATTTTGCCCCACACGAGTATTGATCTCTTTCCAATCTTCTAGGAGCTTGAGAACAACAGCGGTACTGCTCAAACTCATTACAAACCCAAGCAAGACCATCCGCTTGGCCGGCCATTCCAAATAGATTCCCAATAGAGAAACGAGAAATACACTAACGCCGATCTGTAAAAATGTTCCGACAATTGATATCAGCCAATTCTCGGTTAACCTGCGAGGAGAAATTTCCATTCCAATGAAGAAGAGCAGAAAGACCACGCCGAATGATCCGATACGGGTCAGTGCTTGCTGATCTTCAATAATCCCCAGCATGTGGGGACCTAGCAAAAAGCCGGTAAGAAGATAGGCAACTACGTGGGATTGTCTCAATTTTCTCAAAATGACCCCGATCACGAGAATGAGAAAAATCGTGGAGACGAAAATAGGGATGATGGGGTCTGAGTCCATGTTCACCTCTCTTGAGTATCTCTTTGTCTTATAAAAGGATTCCCTCCTCTATTCAACGCAAAACAACACACGAGGGTTTTTGGCCGCATCGATCTTTGCGGCGTTGTTGATTTGTGCAACGCCAAGTCGAGTGAAAAATATCGTTGGCCATTTTTTCATTTTCTGGGAAAATGGATTTTATTTTCTTTTCGCGAGAATTTCAGTCAAACGGGAAATAACAAGAGAGGGCAATGTCGGAAAATAAAATCATCATTGCGGTCGGAGGGACTGCGGGACATGTCTACCCTGCCTTAGCTGTGGCTCATAGACTCACACAACTGGAATCTTCCCTATCGGTTCTTTTCCTCGGCGGGGGCTTGTCTTCTAATCGATTTTTCGACCCGGGAATATTCCCCTATCGCGATATTTCCTGTAGTTCCTTTTCGTTGCGAAAACCTCTGCAATTCTTCACCGGCGGGAGATCGATTCTACGAGGAATAGGGCAGAGCTATCGATGTTTCAAGCATTGGGGTCCTTCCCTCGTGATAGGATTTGGCAGTTACTATACGCTGCCCGTTTTATTGGCCGCTAAATGGGCAAAAGTCCCCTATGTTCTCCATGAACAAAACAGGATACCCGGAAGGGTCAATCGATTATTTTCTCGACATGCCCTCTTTACAGGCATTTGCTTCCCCGAAGCCGGCTCCCTGTTGAAGGGGAAGACAGTCGATGTAGAGATGCCTCTTCGTCAGATATTTTCAGAAACTTTCTCCTCTAAGGAAAGTGCGAGAGAATCTTATGGTCTCGACCCCACAAAACCCGTCGTCTTGGTTTTTGGAGGTTCGCAGGGAGCACATGCAATCAACCGGTTAATCGATAAAGGGGTACAAGAATCTGACGCCCATTCACTGCAATTCTTGCATTTTACAGGCGATCCTGCCTCCACACGACAGCTGCAGCAGCGTTATCATTCTTGCGGCATTCAAGCTTGTGTTAAAGATTATGAATCCAATATGCCCATTGCATGGAAGGCCGCCGACATTGTGGTTTCTCGAGCCGGATCGGGAACCATTTCCGAGCAAATTGCTTGCGGAGTACCGGGAATTTTGATCCCTTACCCCTTTTCTATGGATAACCATCAGGAAAAAAATGCCGATTCGATGGAAGCCATTGGAGCAGGAAAAAAATTGAGGGAAAACACTCTGACTCCCCGCACACTCCGAGAGGAGATCTATCGCATGTTGGATGCGGATCAGCTTAAACGATCGCAGCAAGCGATCAAAAACTATCGGGAAGAGCGGCAAGTTCAAGATTTTTCTCAAAGCATTTGTCAACTTTTGATGGGGGAAACATCATGATAAAGAGGTGTCATTTTATCGGGATAGGCGGAATAGGAATGAGCGGATTAGCGAAAATCCTGCTAGAAAAAAATGTCGAGGTGTCGGGAAGCGATCGGGGACAGAGCGAGTTGATTCGATTTCTTGAAGAAAAAGGAGCGGCAATTACCTTAGGGCACTCTGCGGCAAACATCGCACCTTCAATGACAGTCGTTTTCAGCTCTGCAATCACAGAGGACAACCCCGAATTTCAAGCAGCCCTTAAATTCCAATGCACTCGGCTGCACCGTTCCGATTTGCTTTTGCAATTAACGGAAGGATGCAAAACGTTGGCTATCTCCGGGACACATGGGAAAACAATGACGTCGGCCCTTTTAGCATGGGTATGTGTTCAGGCGAATCTTGACCCATCCTTTGCAATTGGAGGCATTCTCCTTCAGCTTCGCTCCAATGCAAAACATGGAAAAGGGGACCATTTTATTGCAGAAGCGGATGAGAGCGATGGAAGCTTCCTCAAATACCATCCCTTTGGCGCCATTGTCACCAATATCGGCCTGGATCATATGAACTTCTATCAAACCGAAGACCTCCTTCTTGAGAGTTTCAACACTTTTATGGCCAACGTCGAGGATAACAACCTTCTCTTCTGGTGTGGAGATGATCAACGCTTAAAAAAGCTTGCCCGCCCCGGAATTAGCTACGGTTTTGAGGAGCATTGCGATCTGCAGTGCTCCGGCTTTAAACAAATCGGATGGACATCGACGTTTGCAATTACCTTTGAGGGCAAACACTATCCTGATATCGAAATCCCCTTGATCGGCCGGCATCAGGTTCTCAACGCTTCGGCTGTTTTTGGCCTGGCCCTTCGTTTAGGCATCGATGAAAACACCATTCGCAAAGCTTTCAAAACATTCGGCGGAGTAGCCCGCCGCTGCGAACGGAAAGGAGAACAACAAGGCATTCTTTTTATTGACGACTATGCTCACCATCCAACCGAAATCCAAGCGACCTTGACAGCCATACGAAATGCCGTCAAAGATCGCCGTTTGATTGTCCTGTTCCAACCCCACCGGTTCACAAGGATAAGAGACTGCTTGGGTAACTTCGGAGGAGTTTTTGACTCTGCCGACGAACTCTTGATCACGGAGATTTACTCCGCCGGAGAATGTTCAATCGAAGGGGTCGGCTCTCAAGTCATTGTTCAGGAAATCAAACAAACCTCAAGGCTCTCCACTCGGATTGTTTCCCGGAAAGATGTTGTGAGGGAATTAACGGATGTTGTGCGGCCTCATGATGTTGTCGTCACTCTTGGTGCAGGAGATGCGGCCGCAGTCGGGCCGGATGTGATTGCAGCATTAAAAAAAAAAAACCCTAAGCTCAACATCGGTCTGATCTACGGCGGCCGCTCGGTTGAACACCATATCTCCCTATTGTCTGCAGAGTTTGTAAAACAATCCTTCAGGCAAGAGTATTATGACATCTGTCCTGTTTTCCTTCCCAAAGAGAACAACACGGCGCTAAAGGAAGTCTTCGAGAAGCTCCAAGCATGCGATGTCCTTTTTCCCGTTTTACATGGACCCTTCGGCGAAGATGGAACGATCCAAGGGTTATTTGAAATGTTGGGGAAAGCCTATATCGGTATGGACTTTCGCTCTGCTGCGATTTGCATGGACAAACGATTGACCAAAACCCTCATGACAAGCCATGGAATTCGGACCTCTCCCTTTATGGGGTTTGCTGAACACGAATGGAGGGCAGATCCAAGAGCGATTCAAGAAACGATCCACAATCAATTGACTTTTCCCCTTTTTGTGAAAGCTCCCCATCTTGGATCGAGCATTGGCGTTTATAAGGTCGAAAAAGAAGAGGATCTCTCCCATGCCATTGAAGATGCTTTTCAATACGATACTCACGTGATGGTAGAAAATGAGATCGTCGGTCGGGAATTAGAGTTTGCCGTTCTGGGAAATGCTGATGTTACTGTCTTTCCTCCCGGGGAAATTTGTACCGGAGGAAACGTTTACGACTATGAAGCCAAATATGGCGCTCACTCTTTTGCAACGACACTGCAAGCAAAACTCGAAAAAGAGCAGCTTGCGGAAGGTCAGGCATTTGTTAAACGGGTGTATCGGACGCTAGGCTGCAGCGGAATGGCTCGGATCGACACTTTTCTTGACGAACAGGGTCGCTTTTGGCTCAATGAAGTCAACCCGATTCCCGGATTTACCTCAATCAGCCTCTTTCCACAGATTTGCGAGGTTCATGGGATCCCCCCTGACGCCCTCATGGATCGTTTAGTGATTCTAGCAATGGAGGAAGACAGAAGAAAAAAAAGGAAGGTGATCGCTTTTGGTTGAGAAGCTGTGGAGTGTCGACTCCGGGGAATCGCACATTCCCATGAAAAAGGCGTTTCTAAACATTTTATTTTCGACTCTTCTCGTCTCCGGATCGATCGCTTTTTGTCTGCTGCTCTACTTTCACCTCAAGGAGCTGCAAAGTTATGACCCTGCCTATTGCATTGTCGAGATTCAACAAAGGGGCCCTGATAAAGATCGCTTGCCTTCACAATATCTCGCCGATATCCTCGAGATTCCCCTTGATCAACTGTATCCGTTTTCTCGATTAGAAGGCAAAGAGGCGAGGAAAAAACTGTTAGCAAACCCGCTCATCAAAACGGCTGCCATCAAAAAAGTACAGCCGAATACGTTGTCTATCGAGTATGCCCTTCGCCACCCTATAGCAATTCTCTCCGATGTCCCCCAAACTGCTCTGGATGGTGAAGGATATCTCATTCCCGTGACTCCTTTTTTCTCATCGCAAGATTTACCGACAATTTCGATCGGAGATCTGGCTGGCAAGGCAGCATGGGGAAACGCCGCCCCCAGCGATCGTCTTCAACTAGTGCTATCTCTCTTGAATCAATGCGGCAACGGTCAAATTCAAAGTATCGACGTCTCAAAAGTCGACGCATTAAGTGTTGGCCAAAGGGAAATCATTATGACTTTGCAAGATCAATGTCTTCGGGAAATCAATGGGAGATCTCAATTGTGCCTGTATCCTAGAATTTTGCACTTGCATCCTGAAAATTATCGTCAACAGCTAGCAAATTATCAAGTCCTGAGAGAGCACTTGCTGGAAGAAGAAAAACAAAAAGAATCCGACTGCTCGGAACCTATTCTCACATTTCCGGCAAAAAAGATCGATCTCCGCATTTCACACTTGGCATTTCTACAAGCAGAGTGATACATTCATTTTCCGGTCCTAAACTCGCGTTAACAAAGAAGGAGAAGGTAAATGTCAGATTTTATTGAAATCCACTGGACTAGCGGCAGCCTAGATGAAGCACGAAAAATCAGTCGCTATCTTGTCCAGGAAAGATTTGTCGCTTGTGCGCAGATTATTCCTTGGATCGAATCCATCTACATGTGGAATAATCAACTGGAAACGACGCAGGAAAGTAAAATTGTTTTAAAAACCCGTCGGGGAAACTACGAAAAAATTGTAGAAGTTATCCGGCAAAACTCTTCGTATGAGGTACCTGAAATCACCTATACGAACATCGATGGAGGAAACGAAGAGTATCTTTCCTGGCTAAAAGATAGCACTCCGGAAAACATGATAAACAGTTAAACTCAAGAATGATTTTTTCCTGATATTCCTTGGACAGAAATAGAATCTCGAAGTATAATTCGGGGAAATCTCCACTTTTTTCTCCACTATTTCCGCTTTCAATGCTATTGGAGAAGCCTATCTCCATATTCTTCAACCTCGAGAAAAGAAAAACCGAGAGTACCGCTTCGACCAAGAACAGCTTCATTACCAAGAAAAGGGTCAGCGAAGACGACAGCGGGCTAGTTGGCCGACACGGCTTTCTCGTCCGTTGTTAATCGCCCCAAAACTAGCCGGAGCACTGGGACTAGCGGGCATCATTGGGGTTGGAGTCACTGTCTTTATCGCCCCGATCATGGCATGGTCAGTAGTATCTGCGGTCTACACTTTGGGGAAAAACATCCGATTGCGCTGGCAGGGACAGGCTTCCAAAACAGAAAAGATTCTCAATCCGGATAACATTGTCGGGCTCGGAACTCTGTGGAGAATGGTTGGAACGGCGGGTATACTTGCTCGGTCTGCAGTTTATGACGCCCAAGCGGCGCTAACAGGAGTAGCCGGTTTCCACCATTAAGTCCATGATTGAATTCTTACATTTTTTTCTTGTTTTAAAAAACAATCGTGATATTTTGAGGTTTTAATCGGGAAATTTAAAGTAAGAGGTTACAGTGCTATGGTAGCACTAAACAAAGTAATGATTGCAGGGAGATTAACGCGTAAACCAGCTCTACGCAAAACTCCTCATGGCGTTTCTGTTACCGATCTTTTGGTGGCATTAAATCGAGAATTTGTGACTTTAGCGGGAAATCGGCAGCAGGAAGTCTGCTTTGTCGACGTTGTGGTTTGGGGAAAACAAGCAGAAAGCTGTGTCAATGCCTTAGACTGTTCTTCTCCTGTCCTTATTGAAGGTCGCTTACAGTTAGATGTATGGCATGGAAAAGGGGGAGACAAACGATGTAAATTGCGTGTGGCTGCAGAACGGGTGCAATTTCTTGAGAGATCGGAAAAAAAGAATCAATCAGAAATGCAGCCCGAAGAAGCACAAACTTCTCTGTAATCGCAACGCCCTTTTTCGGGTCTTGTTCACCTTCTTTCGAAGTCAAGAGCAAAAAAAAGGCCGTTTGCGAATTTTTTTAACAACAGGTTGCCCTTGCAGCCCCTTATGGCGTACATTATCCTTCGCTGTTTGGATTTGCTATTGACAGATCCCACGTGATTCGTCTTTTCATAATATTGATGAGCCCGTAGCTGGTGTGTGTCTTAGATTTGACGGTCACCGTCATAACAGGCTCCTTCTCTGACCAAGTGATAATCTCACTAAATTTTTTTGAACGAATCTCTAGTCCATTGCTGAGGACGAGAGAAGCCCGATGAGGATCGACTGCCTCGATAAAAGTGAGATGCAAAGAACTTGGAGAAGAATATTCTCCTATATTTACCCAAACGACTTGATTTTTTGTTCCATTAAAAATTTCATACATAAGAGTATTAGAGGACAAATCTCTTTTTACAAAGACCAGGTCCCCCTCTTCCCAATGTTTTGCTGTCCCACGCCACCACCAGCCAACTGTCCAAAGGGAGCCATCTTCAAGTTTGATGTATTGATCATTGTCAACGATATCGGAGATCTGATGAATCCAATGGGGATTTAATTTTTCGAAAAGCTCTTGATTGGATTTGCTCTCGAGATTTTGATGATCTTGCTCAAGTTGTTTCTCAGCTACTACCGCTAGCGGCTCAAAAATCTTTTGTATTGGTGTCTCATTACCGCACACTCCATAGGTGAGTTGTACGGCAAGGGCCGCAGTGATTGCTTGCATCCTGGATAGGCATTTCATTACTCCGCTCCTTTATTTGAATTTTTTTTGAATAGTTAGAGGGTGTCGTCAAATTTGGAATCAGCTTAATTTGAGTTCTTTTTCTTGCCTTCATAGGGAGAAAATCATCTAAAAGAAATCCATTCGAAATTTGACGACACCCTCTAACTATTCAAAAAATGTATACACTCCAGAAAATATATTCAAGCATCGTGGCCGTTTTTCAGTGATACTCATTCATTCAGCTCTTCAAAAAATTTCTCCTTAAAATACTCTCGAGCATTTTGATTATGACTCTCCTTTGTGTGAAATCCCCATAAGCATCTGCACGCTTTGAATGAAGGAGTGCTAATTTTGCCCCTACATCATAGGCAAGTTCGTGTGACCAATCGCTTTCCGCAAGAAGAGCACCTCCAAAGCACTCCATCAAAATTCCATCTGCACGGCCCGCTACTGGCTCAGCGACTTTTTCTGCTTTTGGCACTGGAAGAATACCTGCAAGCGCATTAAAGAAGTGCAATTCCCGATGAAAATCCTTGTCTCGTGTGCAGATCTTTAAAATTAGCGACTTGTTGAAAGGAACATACACTTTGTACACTACGGCAACCATGGTGTCATGATGATCAACTCGTGAAAAAGTAGCGTTCTTGAGACCAAAAAACTCTCTATATGATTCGACTAGATTATCCAAATCAAGCATCCCTCGTTAGGGATTATTGTTCAAATTGATTGATTTTCACGCTACCACTCGGGAATTTTGCCATGATCTCCAGGTCACCACCTAATGCTCTGATAAACTCTCTTAAACTGCTAACATACATATCGGTTCGTCTTTCCATTTTGGATACAGCTGCCTGGCGCACATGGAGAAGCTCTGCTAAATGCTGTTGTGACATCTCATGTGCTTGACGGAGTTTATATAAGGGCATTTCCTCAAGAAATTTATCCGCTTTTCTAAGTCGTCCATTTACCTCCCTATCTTCCAGACAATAGTCATAACCCGTAATGCCAAAACAACCATGAAGACATCGACGAACATACCCACAAAAATCTCTTTGCTAACGGTATAGTCCTGTCGCATTTTTTTCCTAGGTTCTCTCTTGCCGGAAACAATACTAGAAATATTAGCTGTCTCCGATAGGAGCCAACAAATCGACGTTCCAAGAATAGTAGCAAACCAGAAATCAGCATCGAAAAAGGGAGCCAAGAGTCCCAGGCAACCAAATGCACAATCAGCCGCGGCAATTTCTTTTTGATATGTGTTTCGCTTGTCCCAACCATAGTTTTCAGCAATGCTTTCCGCCCAGAAAGGAAACCAATTTGCGGCAGCAGCAATTAGACCTCTTACTCCAATGTTAATTGACGCCATGGGCGAATTGCGATTTTGCGATTTCGGTTGATAATGCGCAGGTACTAGTTTCACCACTCATTTAAAGCATGGTTGTTAGTGTAAAACACAGAGACAGTAGAGTAAGGGTGGATATTACCCCACCCTCCTCATCGAACCGTACATACAGATTTCCAGTATACGGCTCTCCCGTAAGCTCTCAGTTCGAAACATTCGCAGGGAGTTGATAAC
>JBAUVX010000073.1:0-7736 GCA_049583465.1 Waddliaceae bacterium
GTACTAGTTTCACCACTCATTTAAAGCATGGTTGTTAGTGTAAAACACAGAGACACAGAGAGCACAGAGAGAAAGGACGGGGGCAGTTCTAAGCTCAAAATCCGTTTATGATTCGATGAAGGCCATAATAATTGATGAATGGGCAAAAGAATACGATTATCCTGGTTATAGGGCTAGCCCCAATGACTTAGAGGGTAGTCATTGGGGGGAGGTGGACCGCATATTCACTTTCCTGGTGGTGCTAAAAGTAATCATATTCCAGTTGAACCCGGAACAGTGATATGAGAAAGCAAGAAATAAACGGTTTTATTGTCGTTAGAAAACCAGAATACTGCGGGATAACTATCGATGATAGATGGATACCAGACCCTGCAATACATGATTGGAGAAAATACCATGGCTTAGAAAGAAGCCAATGGGAAGATTTAGATACAGCATATTATCAGTCTGCACTGGATCCTGAGATAGAAGAAATTTACAAGCAAATCGAATATTCGACCGGACAAAATTTGATAGGGCTAGAATTGAGTCGCAATTTGGAAGAAGCTAGAAAGATTCTTGAATTTAGCAATCAAAAAAATGGAGGACTTTGTGAACTGTTGGCTTTTGAATCAGCTATAGTGACTTCACTCCAAGGAAGTTTCGAAACAGAAACTGAAATTCATTGGATTGGATATGATGTCTTCAAATTAGACGGATGGTCATTAATAAGACATGGAGTGTTTAGATGTAATGAGTTTTTTCAAAAATGGAAAGACAAGCTCAATGATTTCGGACTGGTTCCAAAACGCGATGCGATGTTTGATGAAATAATTGCAGATTATAAATTTTTTGAGAAAAAAGATCTTATTGAAGATCTAGTAAACTACGAAAATATAGATTCAATGAGGATCGGCATCGCAGAAGTTTAATTTTTCTTATTATTAATCAGGATTTTCAAAAAAAACATCCATGGCACTGCAATCCTTAGTTATTTCTTTTTTTGTTGCACTTTCTTTTTTTTGCACATCTTTTGTTTCAAAGGACATCGAACTTTATCAATTCCGGATTCTTAGAAACGGAAGGGGGACAGGGTCAACGATTGCCGTTGAGCTAGATAAAGAGTTGTATTCAGCCATTTCTTATTACAGAGGAAACGTCCGCTGTCTTGTGGATGTGGAAAGAAGGGATGTTGTACAAACCTATCGCTTTTCAGCTTTTGGAGAGATGCAATTCATCTGCGAAAACGCCCTTGCAAACCCGTGGAGCTTTGCTAGCAAGAGAAGAGATGAAGACACAGGCCGCATCCATTTCTTGAAGAGAGATTACTCGCCGGATCAGGGGCGGTGGCTGACCGCAGATCCTCTCGATTTCGCTGATGGCCCCAACCTCTACGCCTATGTCAACAATAATCCTTTTACCTTTGTTGACCCTGATGGGCAGTTTGTCTTTGCTATCCCTCGGGGGGTATCTTTTGTACTTCCGTCGTTTACCACCCTCGCCTACAGCGCTGCAACATGTGCTGTTATGTGGGGCGGCTACCAAGTAGCTCAAGAGTATGGAATAGGTAATTTATTCGGTATGTCGGGAAATATTATCTTTAACAGCAAAAGGGAACCTTCTCCAGTTTCTTATCCGGAATGCGATTCGTCATTTCCAGACCGCCCTTTACCGAGAGATGAATATGGTAACCCCATACCTGAATCTATCGCGCCACACACAGAATTAGGTACAAAACAAGGAAGGAAATCTAAATACCCTCAAGCTAGGGAATTCGATAAAAATGGAACCCCTGTGCGTGATATTGATTTTACAGATCATGGACGTCCTGAAAGTCATCCCAACCCACATCAGCATCGTTGGGAACCTAATGAAACGGGGGGAACGCCTAAAAGATCAAAAGATGCTCAACCATTGTGATAAGGGATTAAAAAGAATTAATGGTGTATTTAGCTGAAATTAAAGATAGCAAGCATGGCGTTTTATCTGTAACCCTTTTAGATGTTTTGAAATGTTTGGGGAATCGAGGAGAAGAATTGTACTGGTCAATCCACTATCTTTACGCTACTGGTAACCTTGGTAAGGGAAAATCTATATTAGATTTGGAGAATCAAATCAATGATTCCCCTACTGGTATGGTTATTAGTTGGAAGGATTTGACAAAGTTGGCAGGCAAGTTTGATCAGGTAATTGACACGGTGATAGTTGGTAATAAAAGTTTTAAAAATGTTATGAAAGCAAATAATGATAAGGACGCTTATAGAAAAAATGATATTGTTTTGGATCTTTTTGATGGCGCGTATTGGCGTGTTAGTAGCCAAGATAAGAGGATTTTCAAGGCATTCGAGGAGAAATTTTCTGAGGTTGAAATAAAAGATGTAAATGAGCTGGCATAGCAAACAAATTCCTTCGGACTGGCAGTGAGTAGAGGAGTTCGATCATCCAGCTCCCCCCTCGTGGAAAAAATCTTTGGTTTTATTTCCCTTTCACAGCTAACCTTAATGCAATTTTCAAGATTTTCTTGACATGATGCGAGGCTGCCTTGTTGAAGTTCTTCTCTTTTACGAAAAAACTTGGATGAATGCGCTAAAGAGATTGATTATCCCGGATATTATCGAGCAAAAGGTCCGCATATTCTCATCTAGCTACTGATCATATTCGAGTTAAATCGGGTATGACGTTATCAGATGCATTGACTTAATGAGTAATCATCGATTAAAATTGGCTAAATAACGGGAATTTTGGACCAAAAAATGCCGAAAATCCATTCAATTTTTTGGTCAGAAAAACTCGCATGAATATCAAGGAGTTGGCGATGAAAGAAAATCTGATCACAAAGCCTGTAGCGGAAGGAAGAATCTTCCACAACCACTATTTGATGCCCTTTCTACAGGTTTTAGGCGCCTCTTTTTTTCTTGCTCTATGTTCGCAGATCAAAATTCCCCTTTATTTCACTCCAGTGCCTCTAACTCTGCAAACATTGGCAGTGATGATGATCGGCGGAGTACTTGGACGAAAAAAGGGCTCGTTGAGTGTGTTGCTGTATTTAGGACAGATTGCCGTAGGGCTGCCCTTTTGTGCCGGAGGAGCATCCAATCCTCTTGCTTTAGCGGGTCCTACCGGAGGATATTTTTTTGGATTCGTTGTTCAAGCCTATCTTACCGGAGAATACTTAGAAAAAGAACGTCCCTTTGATTCGGCCAAGCTCCTGCTGATGATTTTTCTGATCTCACTCCTTCCACTTGCGATGGGAACGGTTTGGCTTGGCTATTGCCTCGGCTGGAAAGATGCCATGGTCTTTGGGTTTTATCCTTTCATCCCGGGCGATATTGTGAAATGTATTGCCGCCGCAGTATTCCTCTCGAAATGGTGTGAGATGGCCCATGAAAAAAATTCTAATTTATGTTGATGAGGGGGCAGGGCCTCAATCGGTTCGATTTCTTATCAAAACACTTCGCAAGGAAGGGATTGATCAACAGTATCAGGTTGTGAGAATCAATCAAGATGTTCTTAAGGAACAGGATTGGGAAAAACAGACGGCATTAGTCATTTTTCCCGGCGGCCGGGATGTCGCTTACCACCTGGCCTTGAAAGGAAAAGGCAATCAAAAGATTCGCGATTATGTAGAGAATGGAGGAAGATATCTTGGGTTATGCGCCGGAGGCTATTATGGGTGTTCTTCTGTTGAATTTGAAATGGGATATCCTTTAGAAGTCGTAGGCAAAAGAGAACTGGCCTTCTTCCCCGGAATAGCCAGAGGCCCCGCCTATGGCTCCAATCAATTCTCTTATGAGAATGAAAGCGGGAGCCGCGCCGCATACGTCGATTGGGTTGGCCGCGAAAAGGCCGTCCTTCCTTGTATCCTTTATTTTAATGGAGGATGCGAGTTTGTCGACGTTGCCCGCTATCCGAATACTGAAGTTTTGGCCCATTATCAAGACATCCCCAACCGGCCTGCTGCAATTATCCAATGTGAAATCGGGAAAGGGCGGGCGATTTTATCAGGAGTCCATCCGGAATATCCTTCATCTTTTTTAGAGGCATTGCAAGAGAATGCTTTGGATTTGACATCGCGTCTGAGAGAAATCGAAGAGTGCCGAACATTTGTTTTTACCGCGATTCTTCATAGGTTGTTATTGTGATGAATCATCAAGAAGTTAAAAGCTATCTGCAAGTGGCGACACAAGTAGCCGAAGAAGGAGGGAAAGTTCTCACAAAATATTGGGGAAGACTTTCGAATATTTCCAAAAAATCATTTACTTGGGACCTTGTCACAGAAGCAGATCAAGAATCGGAAGAGGTGATTCTTCAGCTTCTAACAGAGTTGTATCCTTCCCATGCCATCTTGGCTGAAGAATCGGGGCTAAAACAGGCAGAGGAATCGGAATACCTCTGGGTTGTCGACCCTTTAGACGGAACAACCAACTACACGCATCAGTATCCAATGGTTTGCGTGTCGGTGGCGTTGATGTTTCAAAACGAGATCATCGCCGGCGTTGTCTATAACCCGATACTTAATGAAATGTTCCAAGCAGGCAGAGGGTTGGGCTCAACTCTCAATCAGCAAGCCATTCAGGTTTCGGAAACCGGTGCATTAGACCATAGCCTGCTTGCAACAGGATTTGGTTATGATAGGAAACAAACGGCCGATACCAATTATCCTGAATTCTGTCATCTAACGCACTGCAGTCAAGGAGTGAGAAGAGGAGGATCTGCCGCTCTTGATCTCGCTTATGTTGCTGCAGGTCGTTTAGATGGATGCTGGGAACGGGGTCTGTATCCTTGGGACATGGCTGCAGGTGTCATTCTTATTGAAGAAGCGGGGGGAAAGGTGACATCATACGAAGGAAGTCCTCTCGTTTTGGAATCGGGACGTCTCATGGCTTCTAATGGACATATTCATCAGGAGATGATCAAGGAGCTGCGGGCTGCTCGTAACAAACCCGAGTTTTGACGCAGTGTAGAGACAAGCTGAACGCCGGGCGCAACCATAGCTGTCCGGTTTGATCGACTCATCGCATCTTTGCAGATTCAATTGCTGCTGCCATGAGGTGTCGGTTGATCTCTGCTACTTGGGGCCCAAGCTCGGAGATGCACAAAACTTGAATTCCCCTTTTTTTAAGCATCTCTTCTCCTTTGCATTCGACAAATAGGAAAGGTTCATGCAAAGCAAAGACAACCCGGCTGCATCCGCATGCGATGATGTGGTCAACACATGCTCTTTTCCCCGATAGTCTTACACTACACGGCTCGAGAGATGAATAAAGGGTACAGCCATGCAAATCGCGCCTCTTTTGAATAGCTTTTTGAATGGCGATTTCCTCAGCATGCCAACGGCCCTCCCATTCCAGGCTGAAGCCATCGCTGATTTGGTTTCCCTCTTTTGCAACGATAACGGCGCCGACGGCGAATGACCGAGAGGAGGTCGGACATTGTTTCGACAATGCGATTGCCCGCGTTAGCCAATAAATGTCCGCGGTCAGTCTTTTAGGCATGCTTTTTACACGGTTTCAGCAGGTAGTTGATGACCACCACATCGTCAATCGTATTTACTGATTTGATCTTCATCGGGCTATGCTGATCGAAAGGAAAATGCTCGCTTTGGACAAATCTTGGGGCGGTATCATCGCCAACAAAGAACGGGGCGATAGTTAAACGGAGTTCATCAACTAAATCGTCTCTTAAGAACAGAGAGTTGATCCCGCTTCCCCCTTCAATGAGCAGCTTCTTTACGCCGCGGCGGGATAAATCAGCCGCGACAAATGCCGGGCTGACTTCGGATCCTTCCGTATGAATAATCATGGCAGATTTCCCGACTTGTCTGTTTAACAAGTCGGCGGCTTTAGAGCCGCAGTAGACAAGCTTCTCCGAGTCGCCAAGTTGAAAAAACCGAAAACGTGCCTCAAGTTGTCCGCTTCTCGTCATCGTTACCTTTTTGGGATGGGTAGATAAACCTCGCTCCTGCCGATTGCGTTGTCGTTGTTTTGACCGAATCAGTAAACGGGGATCATCAGTGCGGATGGTTTTCGCTCCGACAAGGATTGCATCGCATTCTGCACGAAGAGCATCGATCCGGTCAAAATCTCCATCGTTAGACAAAAACAGACGCTTATCGCTAGTGTCATCGATGTATCCATCTAATGACATTGCCGTGCTGACTATGATGTACGGCATCATTCCTCACTTCCTGGATTGTTTTGCCCCCTCGGGCAATAAACGGCGTTTGAGGTAAGCGTTTCCCAAAGAGTCACTTTGACAACCGGAAAACCGAAATGAATGGCTGCCTCGAAGATGATGCGAGCGATTGCTTCAGCTGTGGGATTGACGCTCATAATGAATAGCGGCTCTCCCTGTTCCTGAAGGAAGGGAATCATGGGGTCTTCCCGATGCAATAACATACGATGGTCAAGATGATTGTCGATCCACCGTTTCATGGCATGCTTAATATCGCCAAAGTCGATAAGCATTCCTCTATCGTCAAGCTCTTTACCTTCGACGGTGATCTCGACTCTTCCGTTATGTCCGTGCAGATAGCGGCATTTCCCCTCATAATTGAGAAGGCGATGCCCATAACAAAAAGTGATTTCCTTTGTGAGTCGAAAAACGATAGTTTGATCCTCGCCCGATGATAAGCCGATACAATATGGTGAAGAACGGGAACTTTACTTATGCTGCCTTGTGTGTTGATCGTCAAAAACCCGCCTACGAGCGAAGTAGATAGAAGTGATTGTTTCTGATCTGAAGATGCTAACACCAGCTAAACTAAAGGCTGATTCTTCCCTTTCATCGAATCGTATGCATTATGTTGCCTTATCGAGATTGCCGTCAACCATTTCCTTAACGAGGAAGTTGGGCAAAATCTCTTTATCATTTTTCCTTGAATGGGAGATGCCCTTCTCCCCTCGGGTCGCTTTTACACTAAGTGCAGAATCTGAAGAGGAACGGGTAATCGACATCATCATGCGGGCGTACATGCCCGCCACCCGCCATGCACTCAGCACAAGCCAGTGAACCTTCAAGTTCCTTGCATAGGTTAAACGGTGTCGCTATCGCTGCGTGGGCAATCTGCCTTTTTATGGGGCCCTCGTAATACTGGAAAATCTGCTTTTTTAAACGCCTCCTATCCAGATTCTTGAATAAATGTGTATAAATCCCACATTCCGCATGTTGCGCGGGCGATTTCTTCATCTTTTTAATTCTAAGTGGATTACAAAATCTCGATTGGTGACTACAGGCCAAGCTTCGATTTTGTAACCCACTTAGAATCAAAAATCTATTGAAATCACCTCCCGCAACATGCGGAATGTGGGATAAATGGCACAAGAAGGCAAAAATCTTTTCTGAACTATCCCGGTTGAGTTCCTTTGAAAAAGTGATACCACTCGTTGCATTTATCCACAGGGTGGATGCCCAATACTTTCTTGAAATTCCATCACGTAAAAGTGGCTGATCAAAATTCGAAACCAGACCTCTGTATATGAAATTTACGCCATGGGCGAATTGCGATTTTGCGATTTCGGTTGATAATGCGCAGGTACTAGTTTCACCACTCATTTAAAGCATGGTTGTTAGTGTAAAACACAGAGACACAGAGACACAGAGAGCACAGAGAGAAAGGACGGGGGCAGTCCTAAGCTCAAAATCCGTTTATGATTCGATGAAGGCCATCAACCAACTTTTCCTCATGAAAGTTAATCAGTAATCCAACCTGTAAATTTAGCAATTAGCTTATTGATCAATAAGTCAGCTCGGAAGCC
>JBAUVX010000074.1:0-3522 GCA_049583465.1 Waddliaceae bacterium
AATTTACAGGTTGGATTACTGATTAACTTTCATGAGGAAAAGTTGGTTGATGGCCTTCTCTGTGCTCTCTGTGTCTCTGTGTTTTACACTAACAACCATGCTTTAAATGAGTGGTGAAACTAGTACCTGCGCATTATCAACCGAAATCGCAATTCGCCCATGGCGTAATCTGTTAATTTTTATTGTGCTCAAAAGCACTCTTGTATAACGATTTCGCGATCTACGGAAGCTGAAAAATTGATCACATCGTTAATGGCTCCTTCCATGGAAGCCTTGACTTATATCTCTAAACTCATTAAAAAATCTTGCTCAAACGATGACTTAAAAATAATGTGAAAATGTCAAGAAAAATAGCTTACCTGGTTGCCTACGAAAAGCCCAACGGAAACCCTCTGCTGCATACGCAAGTATATGATTTATTGAAAGTGATTAAAGCTAAGGATACACAACTAGGGATTCACATTATTTTTGTACTTTCCCTCATAACCTTCTTAAAGAATCTTATTCCAATCTTGAAGATTAAACATGAGCTGGAAAGAGGAGGGATTAAAGTAAAGTTCATCCTTGATTTTCACTGGGTGCGATCCATTTACATGACTCCGTTACAAGTACAACAAATGCGGAAAAGAATGGTTCCAAAATTAGGGAAATGCCTTGATGATATTGATCCGGATTTGATCCATTGCCGCTCCTACCTCGCACAAGATATTGCAGTTGAGTGCGATAAAACACCAACGATTTTTGATCCGAGAAGCTCATATATTGACGAATGCCTTTTCTTAAAATTATTTAAGCGTAATTCTAATGAGCATCGGTGGTGGACCAATCGTGAGCAAGAGCTAATTCAAAGGTCAAGAAATACTGTAGTGATTTCGCTCCCTTTTATCGGGGAAATTAAAGCGAAATCCCAAAGAACCCCTGTTTATATCCCGCTAATTAGTGACGTCAGAACTTTAGTGCGTAATAGCAAGAAAAGAACACAGGTAAGAAGAAAACTTAAGCTTAATGAGGAATTCACTTTTATTTTTGTGGGACAAATAGGAAAATGGCACCAGATTGATCTTATTGTTGATACTTATTCTAAGCTTGATTCTTTTTTTACTAAACCTACAAAACTCATTATTGTGGGAGTAAAAGATAAAAAGTTTTCAAAAATCCTTTCCTCAGAACAGATCATTCCTATTCAACCAGTGCCCCATCAAGAGATCGCTAAGTATTATTGTGCCTCGGATGCAGGGCTACTAATTATACCACAGGGAAGCTCAAGCCATCGAAATATTCTTTCAACAAAATTCACGGAGTACTGTGCTGCGGGGCTGGTACCTATTGTGAATGTAGAGTGTGGAGGAGCATCAGAAATCATAAAAAAGTATAATTGTGGATGTGTTATAGACACTGAAAACTTAAGTAGCATTGAACACGCTTCTCACAGTATCTCAAAAAACTTTGCCAATATGAGCATTAACGCGAGAAAAGCTGCAAAAAACGAATTTGATATTGATCTAATTTCAGGCAAATATCATGAGCTTTATATGAATCGAAAATTGTGACTTTTCTTCTTTGTTTTTTACCCCTTTGTTTGATAGGATTTTAATCAAAAAAATAAAAGGAATATAGAATGCAATGCAGTCCTACGTTTGGGGAGCACCTCAGCTGTCACAGCCTGAAGAGAGGAGGTAAGGAGAAGTAAACATGGAAGGATCTAGGAACATAGCATTGATAGGCACTGGAAGGTGGGGAAAAAACCTAGCGCGAAACTTCTACTGTATTGGAGCACTACATACGATCTGCGATACTAATGAATCTGTTCTTGATAAATATCAGGAACAATTTCCCGAAGTGAGTTTCACTTCGAACTACAAAGCCGTTCTTGATAATCCTTTGATTACCAGAGTTGCCATAGCAACACCGGCATTGCTTCACTATAAGTTGTCGAAACAAGCATTGCTGGCAGGAAAAGATGTCTATGTCGAAAAACCCCTGTGCCTGGATTGCCACGAAGCCAAAGAGCTGATCGAACTGGCAAATAAGGAGGGGAAGATCCTGATGACGGGACATCTTCTCCAGTATCATCCCTGCGTACAGCGTCTCCAGGAAATTGTTGGAGGCGGTGAGCTGGGCAAGCTCCAGTACATCGTTTCAAATCGCCTGAACCTCGGTGCTATACGTACGGAGGAAAACGCTCTTTGGAATTTTGCCCCGCACGATGTTTCCGTAATCCTATCTCTCTGCGGCCATCGTCTTCCGCAACAAGTGCGTTGTACCGGCGCCGCCTATGTTTCAGAAGGGGTTGCCGATACCACCCTCACATCATTAAAGTTCGACGGGGATATTCGCGCTCACATCTACGTCAGCTGGTTAAATCCTTTTAAGGAACAGAAACTCATTGTCGTAGGATCCTCCGGGATGATGGTATTCGATGATACTCTGCCATGGGATGATAAACTCCTGATCTACCGCAACCATCTCAAATGGTCCCAAGGGACTATTCCCTTTATCGACAACATAGAACCGGAAAGAATTGAGGTTCCACAATATGAACCGCTCCTTGCTGAATGCGAGAATTTTATCAAATGCTGTGATGAGCGAATTACCCCAAGAACGGATGGTCAGGAAGGATTGCGTGTTCTCAGGGTATTACAAGCAGCTCAGGCGAGCTTGAATGTCGATGGAGAGGCAAAAGATCCGTCGCAACATCATTTCATTGGAGAAATTGCCGAAGCCAAATACTTTGCTCACTCCAGTGCTGTGATCGATGGCGGAGCGGAGATCGGCGAGGATACGAAAATCTGGCACTTCAGCCATGTTATGGAAGGTGCAAAAATAGGGCGGAAATGCAACCTTGGGCAAAATGTCGTCGTCTCCCCCAAGGTCGTTTTGGGAAATAATGTCAAAGTCCAAAATAATGTGAGCATCTATGCTGGCGTCACCTGTGAAGATGATGTATTCCTCGGACCGAGCATGGTCTTCACCAACATTATCAATCCTCGCAGTCTGGTAAGCCGCAAATTGCTGTATACAGATACCATTGTGAGAAAAGGGGCTACTATAGGTGCCAACGCCACGATCCTGACGGGTATAGAGCTTGGTGAGCATTGCTTCATCGGGGCAGGTGCTGTAGTCACAAAAAGTGTAAAACCCTACGCTCTGGTAGTTGGAAATCCCGGTAAACAAGTGGGATGGATGAGTCGCCACGGGGATAGGCTGAACCTTCCTGTGGAAGCCCCTGAGGGGGAAGTTCTAACCGCTGCATGCCCTTCAACAAGGGAAATCTACAAGCTGGAGAAAGGGATTCTTCAAACTGGTATAGTTGAGCCTGAACTCGCATTGTAGGATGACTTCTTGAGATAAGTCTTGGACGGCTCGGACATCTAACAAACTGGAAGCATACCTTCAATCCCACATTCCGCACCCCTTTACCAGCTGGAATAGATTTTTTCAAAAGGAGCTCCTAGAATAGCAAGCACATGTGATCGAACAGGATTGAGATTTAGGACAATTTCTTTGATGTTAAATCGAGTT
>JBAUVX010000075.1:0-9684 GCA_049583465.1 Waddliaceae bacterium
GAGATCACAATAGTGCTATGAATTTAAGAGCCGTCGGGATGACGGGGGAAAAAGCCTGCGGAGCTGTCTAGGTTGCTAGAAGCTGTGAAACAGGAATCTTTCGCCTTTAGGCGAGAGAGGTTCAAAATGCCATTTCAAGCACTCCTTTCAAAAACGACATTCTTTGGGTAGAAGATTTGCCATAGCCCCCTTTTCAAGTTTCTCCGCAGAGATTCATCGGGTCTGGAGGCCTCAAGTTTCCTATTTTTTAGCCCTTGTAGAAAATCCCTTTACTTAGGTAAGATGTTATCTCTACTATAACAAAATTTTTGGACGAAAATGCTAGCAATCAAATTAAAAGGGAAAAAAGCCTTTGTGGCAGGAATCGGCGATGATCAGGGCTATGGTTGGGCAATAGCGAAAGCTTTGGCAGAGGCAGGTGCACAACTCATTGTCGGGACGTGGACTCCCCTGATGAAAATTTTCCAAACGAATTTAGAAAGAGGCCGTCTTGATGAATCGCGAAAACTGTCTGACGGATCGTTAATGGAATTTGCAAAGATTTATCCCCTAGATGCCTCCTTTGATACCAAAGATGACGTTCCCAAAGAAATTTTGGAAAACAAACGATACCAGGCCTCTTCCGGCTACACGATCCAGGAGGTCAGCGACGCCATAGCCAAAGACTTCGGGACAATCGATCTTTTTGTTCACTCCCTGGCAAATGGACCCGAGGTGCAAAAACCCCTGCTAGAGACATCGCGTCAAGGCTATCTTGCTGCTCTCAGTTCTTCTTCGTATTCCTTGATCAGCTTGCTTGCACACTTGGGTCCAATCATGAATCAAGGAGGAGCGGCGCTCTCTCTCACCTATATGGCTTCAGAGCGCGTGATTCCCGGGTATGGGGGAGGGATGAGTTCGGCAAAGGCCGCTCTAGAAAGCGACACTCGCACCCTGTCATGGGAGGCCGGGAGAAAATGGAATATCCGTGTCAATACCATCTCTGCGGGACCATGGCGCAGCCGGGCAGCAAAGGCGATTGGCTTTGTCGATGGCATGATGAGCTATTCAGCAGCAAATGCTCCTCTAACGAAAGAAATGAATCCTCGCGATGTCGGCCATGCAGCAGCATTTCTTCTCTCTCCCCTCTCCTCAGCGATCACAGGGACGACGTTCTACGTCGACAATGGCCTTCATGTAATGGGACTTGCCGTTGATAGCCAAGCTTTGTCACCTTAACTTAATGCGAGTTTTTTAGTCGCGCGTATTGCGATTCCGCACCTGCTTGCGACGTAAACAACCCCCTTTTTAGCCATTGGCATGTTGTCGTTGTCGCCGAAAAAAGAAATGCTGAAGAATACGCTGTTTTTTTTGCTTTTAATCTCTGTCGGACTAGTGGCAACCGACATTTATATTCCCTCGCTTCCCGCTTTGGCTGACTATTTTCATACAAGCGAGCGGACAACGCAAATGACGATGTTTTCCTACTTGGCCGGTTCCGCTTTGGCTCCTCTCATCTTCGGACCCATTTCAGACCATATCGGTCGAAAAAAGGTCGTTGGGTATGGGCTGGTTATCGCCTTTTTCGCAACATGGATATGTCTTTTTGCGTTGACAATGTCTTGGATCATCCTGGGCCGCCTTATTCAGGGAATAGGAACCGGAGCAGTCATGATCAGTGCAAGAGCAATGATTGCAGATACGTACACCGGGAAAGCGTTGGCAAAACAACTCTCCTACATTGCGATGGCGATGCCTCTTATTCTCTCTTTTGCTCCAATGATCGGCGGCTTTTTGCAAGAGACGTTCGACTGGCAAGCTGTCTTCGTGTTTCTGATCGGGTATTTTATCATGATTTTTATGATCGCATACTACAGAAGCGAGACTTTAGAGAAGACAACGCACAAGAAACTTTCGCAGGTTTTCTCTCAATATCGGGTCCATTTGCGGAATCGTCCTTTTATCCATTTTGGGTTGGGAATGGGTTTCCCTACGGCCGGACTTTATGCCTATTTCACCGCCAGTCCATTTTTGTTTCAGGAGGTTATCGGTTTATCGCCATCACAGTATGGGTTGTTAACGGTATACATTGGAGCTGTAGTTGTGTCAGCTGCTTATGTGAATGCTAGACTGATCCACCGATACTCTCTCAGCACCTTATTGTGGGTAGGATCGAGCCTCATGATGTTAGCAGGTATCTTAATGCTGGTATTTTATGCAATGGATATCGTGACAACATGGTCTGTATTACTTCCGACTTTGCTATTTATGGCCTCTATCCCTTTTAGCATTGCTAACTCGTTAGCAAAAGCGATGAGTTTAGTTAAACATCACTTTGGAATAGCAAGCGCCCTCATGACGACAGGTCAATTTCTTCTTGGAGCGACAGGAAGTTTTCTTGTGTCGGTGTTGAAAGATGGGACGTCATTTTCTCTTGGGTCATGTTTTCTTATCATTGGCATCGCCTCTTCTTTGAATTTGTCGCAAGGAATTCATTGGGAAGACAGCTGATGGCAGCCTTTACGGGTTTTATTATCCTTCAGACATGTACCCAAACAACTTCAAGAATTGGAATTTCGGGGGAGACAAAGCCCAATTCTTGAAGTTGTTTGGGTATAACTCTGACCCATCTGCCAAAAAAAATCAAAAATATTCTTTTTTTCTTTGACTGAAATTATTGAGTTAAGTATTGTCTAAATTTGAAATTTTAAATCGAATATGGAGAAACGCAAGACGTAATTGTCAATGAACGAAACATGTCGATCAAGTAAACAAATGACTATGGCGAGGACTCTCGCCGGTCTGAGTAGAAACAACCACCAACAATAAGGAGAAAAAAATGGTTGCGATTAACACAGATTACCAAAGAAGTGTGAACACAAGGCAAATGAAAATGGAGAATGATCCATTTCATATGGATATTCGAGAATTTCGAGCAATAGAAAACCAACCCCCAGCAGATGCTATTGGACCAACAATAATACCGGTGACCGCGGCGACTATATCGGTCACAAAATATGTCGTTACCATTGCTGCTGCATGCTAAGAGGTTGTGCATCTTATATGTCATCCGCTGTTTGATCACCCGGTACCCTGTCAATTTTTTATTGACAGGGTACCGGTTTCAGAGGCACGGCTTCATTGCGTTGTTATCTAGCTCTTTGATTCTAAGTCTCAGTGATCCGAAACCTGCGTTAAATAACAATTCTTTGTATTGGAGATCATTGATGAAACAACAGTTGTCTGAAGTCGGCATATTGATTGGAGTGACAGGGTCGATAGGAATGTTGAACGTACCGGTCTATTTAGAATACTTTCGAAGTTTTTTTTCAGAAATAAAAGTAATCATGACAGAATCTGCGAAACAGTTTATTCCGGAAGAGGCGTTATCATTGATAGCAGGGCCCACCTACAGCAAGCTGTTTCCCTTATCTTCCACGCCTCGAGAGTACTGCCATGTTCAGCTAGCCAGATGGGCGGATGTTTTTATCATCCTTCCCGCAACAGCAAACATATTAGCGTTAGCTGCTTATGGAATGAGCCACTCGCTTTTATCAAGCACAATCCTATGCTATGAAAAACCCATATTTTTTTTCCCCAACATGAATCAGTGTATGTGGGAACATCCCGCCACGCGGCGTAATGTGTCTCTGCTAGAAGATTATGGTCATCATGTCATTCCTCCAAAACGACAGATGGGGTTTGAGTACGCTTCGGGAGAGGTTAAAGAAATTTTGTCGATGCCTCCGGCTGATGAGGTTCTGGAATTAATAAAAGAAGAAATCCATCAACGCTCAAACGAAGACATTTTGGAAGACAACTGGTTAAATCGTTAGCAAAGAGGAAAAATACTCATGAGTCATCCACTGTTTATTTGCCAAAGCATGGCTGAGAAGCTGCGCGATCCAAAAACCGTAGAAGAGCTTGCCGAAATTTCGACGAGTCAAATCAACAGGCCAAGCAGCCTCTGGCAGAGCCCCTCTTTTGCTGATGGATTTGCCGGGATCTCTTATTTCTATTCATTAATGGATCGGGCTTTTCCCGGAGAAGGATGGGGTGTAGCTGCTCAACACTATCTACTCGAAGCGTTATCATCTTTTAAAAAAAATCAATCTGTGAATTGTTCGCTGTTCAAAGGGCTTAGTGGAATCAGCCTAGCAATGGAGTCTATTCAACATCGTCCAGATAAATTCCAACAGTTTCATGCAGGACTCGATGATTGGATCATTGAAGAAGTCAACCAATCATATTTAGTAGAAACCTCAAAATTTCTAAATGAAGAAACCCTTATTCCCCCATTTTTCTATGGTTTTACACCCGGTTTAAGCGGAATCACCGCTTATCTTTTAAGTAGAAAGGATAATCCGTATTTACAGCAACTCGCTAAGCTTTGTGCCGAACATCTTGCCAACATGATGCTGTCTAAAAAAAGAGTAGGATCTTTACAAGTTCGGGCTTGGTATTTTACTCAAGATTTATTGATGGATCCATACAGATCGCCGGATATCGAAGGCGGGTATAACACATCCATGTTTTACGGAGTTACCGGATGCTTGATGGCGCTATCTTCGGCAATTATTCATGGCGTCTGTTCTGACGATATTTACAAAGCTGTAGAGTGCATCGCCTTTTGGATAAAAGACACTTATCAGTATATATTCAAGGATTGCTATTGGAATGCAACTGTTTCTGTTGAAGGGAATGTGAGTGCATTGCCTCCAACATATCGAGAGCTTGAAAATAGCTGGCTATTGGGATGGCCGCCTGTTGCAAAAAGCCTATTTTTAGCAGGTAAAGCCATTAAAGATGAAACCCTCCTTCAATTTTCTAAAGATCTTTGTTCCGTATTTAATTTAACCTCTCCATCTTTCTTTTTAGGAGGGTTTTCGTTTTGTTTGGGAATATCGGGTTTTGTATCCACACTTTATTCTTTATCCAAGGAAATTAATAATTCTTCACTTCTCCAAACGATACGAAGATTGAATGAAGACTGCATACGTTCATTTGATCCGAGTTCTCCTTTCGGGTTTCCACAATTAAGCATAAGCGAAGATGAAAAGACCTGTTGGGTAGAGAGTCCAAGTTTGGCAAGCGGATCTGCAGGAATAGGTCTTTCCATTCTCATTGCAGAGGAAAAATGCGGCCAGCCTTTGTTTGCCTAATCGAAAAAGGAATGTACGATGGAATGTCAGTCAATTTATACACCAGCTAATTTTTTCATGGTTCGCTATGCTAACCTGCCTTTCACAACAATGTCCATTTTAGAGGAAGAGAACAGCGAAGCTCTCTTTCAGTTTTACCAAAACAATCCCTTATTTCAAGAGGCCGTTGCTGTGGCCAGCTTTAGTCTTCACCAAGGATTGAGAAAGTGGAGGAAAGCTCCCGATAAAACATCCCTTTATCTGAGCCTTTCAAAATATTTGATTCGAATGAGTTCACGAGCCACCCCATTCGGCCTTTTTTCCTCGGTTGGATGGGGGAGGTTTTCAGAAACGACGGAGATGTCGTTTGATCCTAATCTGTTAAAAAAAAGAGTTTCCCTAGGGACAGAGTGTATCGGAGAGCTCATAGAAACCCTCCACAAAGACCGGAAGATGGTAAGCCTCTTAAAAGTAATGCTCAATCCTCAGCTCATTTATAAAAATAGCAGAGTTTACTTAAATAAGGGACATCCACATTTTAAAGAGAACTATAGTTCAATCAAAATCACATCCGCCTTTGAACGCGTACATGAGTTAGCAAAAGCTCCCATCGAATACCATGAGTTGGAAGAACAAATCACCTTGCATTTCCCCATGGAATATAAAGAAAAAGCGCAGCATTATGTCTGGGAATTGTTTCAAAAAAACTTTCTGATTTCCCAATTGATCGACCCCTCAGTCATTGGGAATTTTTTAACTGTGTATTCTCAGATTCTGGAAAAAGCCGGGAATACTCCCGGATTGCCAATAATAATCGCTGAAAACATTGAGGAAATTCAACACTATGAACGAGCCTCTCAAAATGAGGCATTAGAGGTTGTCGAGAAGATCATGAAGGAGCTCAAGGCATGGAAACAAGACATCGCGAATCCTCTACGAGTTGATCATTTTTATGACTCTAACCAGATTTTACTGCACAAAAATGTACGGAAAACTGTCGAAAAGGCTGTGGACGTATTAACAAAAATATCTTTTTCAAAAAAACAGCCCAGAAGCCTGCTAGATTTTCATCGTTTTTTTCTGGAAACATATGGCTCCGATCATTTAGTTCCATTTTATGAATTAGTACAAAAAGAGTGGGCATTTAAATTGCTTTCAAGCTGGGAGAAAGCTTCAGACAATAATGAAATCAGTTCGATAGAAAGTTATATTTCAACACAAAACCAACAAGAGGAGATCAATATTGAAGCATTTATTGATTCATTACATGAATTAACTTTGCAAGAAAAAGAAAAATTACCCCCTACAATGGAGCTATATTTCGAAATAGAGGCAAGTGGTAAAGAAGCCATTGAGGAAAATCGATTTACCTTACTCACAAAAGGCGTGTCGCATCAAGCCGGCTCTATGATCGGAAGATTTTTGTATTTTTGGGGTGAGGACAAAAATCAAGAGATATTTACTTTTATTGAAAACGAAAAGAATCTATTTCCTCACTTACTAGTTGTGGAACCCTCTTTTGTGCCGGATAAACATAAGGTGGGCAATGTCTCTATCGGCGGCCGGTTAAGATTGATGCAACTGCCCATGCACTATCATGAAGCAGATGAACATACGATAAACCTAGAAGATATTTATCTCGGAGCCAATCACGACATGGTTTATCTTTTTTCTAAAAAGTGGAAAAAAGAATTGGTGGTCTCCTCAAGCATTATGACAAACCCTCTCTTTATGCCATTACCACTAAGATTGTTGTTGTTTTTATCGCAGTTTCAAATGCATAAATTTTCCGATCCTTTTCAGTTTTTTGCCAAAAAAAGAGTCTACTTCCCAAGAATTATCTATCAAAATATTGTACTCTCACCTGCACAATGGCATTTAAGTTATTCTTTTTTAAACATTGATCGCACAACCTCCAAAGAAAAACTTAAATCCATTTTAAGAGATGCTTTTGAAATCTATTACATTCCATCCACTATTCTATTAGTTCAAGGAGACAATCACTTACAACTCGATTGGAAGAAAGACTTGTATTTTGATCTAATAATAAACGAGTTTATAAAAAATAAAGAAATCATTCTTTACGAACAAAGAAACAAAAAACATTGTTTGTTCGTCGGGACAGAAGAGAAACGACACATGTGCGAGTTTGTGAGCCCAATGATCAAAAGCTCATCAATGACTACTAACAAGAGAAAGGAATTCTATCCCCGAACACATCAGCTTTCACTTGAAGAATGCACCTTTTTCCCCGGAGGGAAATGGTGGTATGCCAAAATCTTTTTGTCATCTAATGACTCCGATTTCTTTATTTCTCAATTCCTGTTTTCCTACATAGAGTTTTTAGAGAACCAATTTAAACCATTTCGTTGGTTTTATACCCGATATTATGATGAAGGGAGATTTCATTTGCGATTAAGGGTTCTCGCAGATACAGAGAGGTTAAAACAAGAGTTGATTCCCCGGCTCAATGAATGGATCGCATCTTTAGCTGTCAAAGGAGAGATTGAAGATTTTAGCTTGTGTACCTATAGATCTGAAGTGGAACGTTATGGAGGGCCGAAATGCATTGATCTTGTAGAGAATGTGTTTTCTGTCGACAGCCGCTGCATTTTAAAAATACTTGCATCCGGCAATCTTCCTTTTCCTCCCTATTTAATTGCAAGCTTGGGAATGATTAATATTTTGCATCGGTTTTTTCCCGACATCCAGCAGATGATGGCCGCCATCACTCCAAACCAAGATCAAATACATCTTTTAGACGGAATAAGAAGCTACAGCAAATTAGGCATAGAATTGACGAAAGCGATCTTGATGAATCGGAAAAATACAATCAAAAATCCTCATCTACAGTTCCTTATGGAATGTTATTGTCAAACACAACCTGCGTTAGACACTCTCGCAAGAACACTCGCAGAGCTGGAAAAAAAAGGAGATGCTTGGCAACCCATTACAGGAATCGTCCATAGCATCATGCATATGCATTGTAATCGCTTACTGGGAACGTCTTCTTTAATTGAACAAAAATCTCAAGTTATCGCTCATTATTTGTTAGAAAAAGCCTCTTTTCAATTACAGAATGTTCTGAAGAAAAAAAATCATGTTAGCTAAAAAAATACAAAACATCTGTTTTCAAACAGCAATGACACTTAAAGATACCAAGCTGGTCGCCCAGACTGCTGAAAGAGCAGAAAATACCTTCATGGACGGGGTTTTTTCTCCTTGGGATAAGTTCTCTCTGGATTATGGGTACCCGGCCTTGATTATCTTTTTCTCAGAGATGGATACCCGATTCCCCGAACAAAATTGGGATAAAGCATACAAGTTCTTAATGGATGATCTTGTCAAATCTGTAGAAGAAACAGAGTATGCTGATTTTTCCTTGTTTTCCGGATTTGCAGGAATCTGCTTTGCCATTCAAATTGCAGCCAAGAAGGATTCCACCTATGCTCATATAGACAATATCTTTCGTTTCAAGTTGATGCAGTACGTTGAACATCATATGGTAGAACCAATGGAAATTAGAGAAAAGTTTGGAAAACTACCCTTTCCATCAGAGTATGATGCGATCAAGGGATTGCCCGGCTTGGTTTTTTATTTGCTTAGCTATCAGGAAAACCCGGATGTTAAAGAGCTGCTCGATCGAATGCTACGACAACTAGTCAGGGTAACGACAGACATATCTAAAGGGACAAATAAGATTCCAGGATGGCACGTGGATATCAACGACCCTGCCGTGCAGAAAATATTTCCATACCCTCACCTTGAGAATCTATTGAGAACCTATCCAAATGGATTTTTTGAAACCGGGCTGGCTCATGGAATATCCGGATGCCTTGCAGCACTTGCAAAAGCCTTGTCCTGTGCAATGGAAGTCAATGGAGCTATCGAGGGGATGCATAAAATCGTACACTGGCTCCAACAATCGCAAAAAAAATCCGGGAACCTTGGCTTTGTCTGGCCGAAAAGGCTTGGATTGAATCTCATCGATTCCAATCTTGTTGAAGTTGCAACAGATGATTATTTCGATGGCTGGGCTCACGGAGCTCCGGGAATTTTACATTCAATGCTGCTGGCTGCACATGCGTTAGAGGATCGCAAACTCACAGTAAACTGTGTGAATGAATTTTTAAAACTGATTGAAAGGATTCGCAATAAACATACATACAGGGGTCTGCCTTTTTGTTACGGATTAGCAGGAATCATGGCAATTGTCCATAATGTCAGAATCATGACGAAAAGAGAAGAATTTGCAGAAATTGAACAAGAAATAGCAGAAATGATCGTCGCTCAATATCAATATGAAGCCCCTTTTGGTTTTAAATGCATAGCCCCTTCACACCAAATAGAAGAACTTCTTTTGATTGATAATCCGGGTCTAGTTACGGGTTCTATTGGAGTTCTTCTTAGTTTGCTTTTAGTGATTTCAGATCATCGGCCGACATGGCTATCGATCTTTTTTCTCAATTAACGCCATGGGCGAATTGCGATTTTGCGATTTCGGTTGATAATGCGCGGGTACTAGTTTCACCACTCATTTAAAGCATGGTTGTTAGTGTAAAAC